>NZ_JANSHW010000306.1:0-1695 GCF_047461815.1 Synechococcus sp. R6-10 | reverse complement strand
GAAAAGCTGTATCCCCCCAACCCAGGCAGCCCGGGCGGAAAACTCAAATGGGTTAGGGTGCCCAAAATGGTCAGGAGGACCCCAATCGCCGTCCAAAGCCATTCCAGAGGAGTTAAGAGCAAGCCAGACCGCATAAACCGAGAGGAAATTTTTCCCTATGCTAAGAAAGGGAAGGGGCAGATGGGGTGGGCAAAAGGTGGTCAAGGCAGAGTGGATTGAACTGGCCCAGGCCCTGGCCGATGCTGCCGGAGCGGTGATTCGCCCCCTGTTTCGCGGAGAACTGCAAGCCGAATACAAAGAGGCCCGCTCCCCAATTGTGACGGTGGCCGACCGGGAGGCAGAGCGGGCCATGCGAGCTTTGCTCATGGCCCAAGTGCCAGAACACAGCATCCTTGGCGAAGAGTTTGGTTTTCACCAGACGGGATCCCTCTACACTTGGGTTTTGGATCCCTTGGATGGCACCATCGCCTTTTCCACCGGCAAGCCCACCTTTGCCACTTTGATTGCCCTCTTGGAAGAAGACCGCCCCATTTTGGGCATCATCGATCAACCGGTGTTGCGGGAACGCTGGCTGGGGGTGCGGGGACAACCCACCCAATGGATGACCCCCTCTCACCGACAGGCTGCTCAAACCAAGGCCAATACCGACCTCAGCCGCGCCTACTTGAGCTGTACCACCCCTGATTTGTTCACCCAACCCGACCAACAACGGTGCTTCCAACGGCTCAGCCAGGCGGTTCACATCACCTCCTATGGCGGCGATGGCTACCAGTACGGCCTGTTGGCCAGCGGCTGTGTGGATCTGGTGATGGAGTGTGGCCTTGCCCTCTACGACTTTGCTGCCCTTGTGCCGGTGATCGAGGGATCCGGTGGCGTGATTACCGATTGGCGAGGGGATCCCTTAACCCGCACCTCCACCGGAGAAGTGCTGGCGGCGGCCAACCCCAGCTTGCATCGACAGGCCCTGGCCGCGATTCAAAAAAGCGGGATCTACCCAGCGAAATAAGCAGGCTCATTGCCAGGTTTCCACTTGATGTTGCAGCCCAGGCTGGGCTTTTGGTCGGGATCGATGGGCTTGCCGGCCAGAAGGTTATCCAGCGCCGCCCGCAAATCTTTGCCCGTCACCGGCACATCGGTCAGGCTGGGACGGCTGTCGTCCAGTTGACCCCGATAGACCAACTTGCGATCCGCGTCGAACAAGAAAAAGTCGGGGGTGCAGGCGGCGGTGAAGGCTTTGGCCACCTCTTGGGTTTCGTCGTAGCAGAAGGGGAAGGTAAAGCCCAAGGTCTCGGCCATCTTCTTCAAGTTCTCTGGGCTGTCATCCGGGTATTTCTCCACATCGTTGGCGCTGATGGCTACAATGCCGACGCCGCGATCCTTGTAATCTCTGCCAAGGCGGGCCAGCTCCTCTTGCACGTGCTTCACATAGGGACAGTGCTGGCAGATGAACATCACCAGCAGGGCCGGCTTGTCGGCAAAGGTGGAGAGGGAGATGGTTTGGCCGCTCACCACATCCGGCAGGCTGAAGTCAGGGGCTGGGGTGCCCAAAGGCAGCATGGTTGAGGGGGTACGGGCCATAACAAACCTCCGGCGTAAGGTTTCCTCAATCATTGTGGATCATCCTGCTGATACATTCACGCTGAACTCTCCTGAACATGGTTCAGGAAAGAAGCGATCGCATCCTGCCTATCTCTG
>NZ_JANSHW010000305.1:0-2431 GCF_047461815.1 Synechococcus sp. R6-10 | reverse complement strand
CCCCCACCCCCGTCCGGGATCCCCGCTGGTTTAACCACCTCCTCCGGCAGGGGTTCTCCACCCGCCGCAAGAAGCTCGTCAATGCCCTGGGAAGCTTGGTGGAGCGAGAGGTGGTCGCAGCAGCTTTGGCTCAGCTCCGCCTCAACCCCGATGCCCGCGCCGAAGAGCTGGCCCTGCCCCACTGGCTGGCCTTGAGCGACCTGCTGCTGGAGAAAGCGCCCAAAAGGGCTGTTGTTCTTCAAGAGGGGCAGGAACCGGGGTAGGGTGAGAGAGGGAAGCTCAGTTGGACGAACCCAAACATCCTCTGGGGTTTTTGAAGTCCCTTCCCGATCTTGTTCTGGATCCCTTTCGCCAATGCAGGTGCATCCATGCAAAGCAACCAAGGCAAGCAAATCCTCTTGACCGGCGGCACAGGCGGGCTGGGTTTGGGGGTGGTTCCCGTGGTGCTGGCCAGCGGCGCAGAGCTGACCTTGACCTATCGCCAAGAGAAAGATCTCACCATTTTGCGGGAGCGCCTGCCGGCCAATGCTCTGGATCGGGTTCGCTTTGTGCAAGTGGATTTAACAGATGAGGCGGCGGTTGCCCGCGTCATTGCCGACCTACCCCGCGTGGATGGGCTGATCCACCTGGTGGGGGGCTTTGCCATGGGCCCCACCCACGAGTACAGCTTGGCGGACTGGTATCGCGACTTCGACCTCAACCTCACCACCACATTCCTGACCTGCAAGCACAGCCTGCGCAGAATGTGGCAACAGGGCTATGGGAGGATTGTAACGGTGGGATCCCGAGGAGCGGTGGAGCCGGGCCCGCAATTGGCCGCCTACTGCGCTTCCAAAGCAGGGGTGGTGGCCCTGACCCGCACCATTGCCGCCGAAACCCAAGGCACCGACATCACAGCCAACGTCATCCTGCCCAGCATCATCGACACGCCGGCCAACCGAGCTGCCATGGGATCCGAGCGAGCCAAGCTGTGGGTCAAGCCAGAGTCCATCGGGCAGGTGATCGCCTTTTTGGTCTCAGAAGCAGCGCGGGATCTGCGAGGGGCGGTGATCCCGGTGTATGGCAACGTCTAGGCAACTGGTTGACCGGGCCACAAGCCGCCATTCATGATACAGAATATGCACTTATCCCTATCCAGTTCTTTTCCATGCTGAAGCGATTATTCTTGGGTGGCTTGCGCCGGCAAATCGGCCGCATTGAGGTGGCAGGGGCTATTGATGGCAAAACTCGCGAGCGGGTTCTCAAGGCCCTGAAAGAGGCGGAAGAAAACCATATCCCTGCCGTGGTGCTGCGCATCGATAGTCCAGGTGGGACGGTGGCCGACTCCCAAGAAATCTACAATGCCCTCTTGCGTTTGCGAGAGAAAAAGGGCACCCGTATTGTCGCCAGCTTTGGCAACATTGCCGCCTCTGGGGGGGTTTATATTGCCATGGGAGCCGAAAAAATTGTCGCCAACCCAGGAACGATCACCGGTAGCATTGGTGTGATCATTCGAGGCAACAATATCGAACGCCTCCTGGATAAGGTGGGGATTTCATTTAAGGTAATTAAGTCTGGCCCCTACAAAGATATTCTCTCGTTTGATCGCGAGCTGACCCCAGAAGAGCGAAACATCCTGCAAGAGTTGATCGACATCACCTACGGCCAGTTTGTGCAGACGGTTGCTGCTGCCCGCAAGTTGAGTTTGAATGTGGTCAAAACTTTTGCCGATGGCCGCATTTTCAGCGGAGAGCAGGCCCTCCACTTGGGTGTGGTGGATCGCTTGGGCACAGAAGAAGATGCCCGCCTTTGGGCGGCAGAGCTGGCGGGTTTGCCGACGGATGCGAAGTTCTACGACCTGCTCCCGCGGCGCAGAGGTTGGTCTCGATTTCTGCCGGCAGCAGAAGCCTTGGCCCGTCTGCAGTTTGAAGCGAGCACCTCGGGCTTGCCCCTGTGGCTTTACACAGGTTCTTGAGGCAGTTCGCGAACAGCTATTCCGGGAAGTTTAGCGTTCTGTACCGCACAGCCCCCACCCCCGGCCCCTCTTCCAGAGGGAGAGGGAGTTTAACTAAAGTAGCCCAACTCCAATTGCCGGGCCAGATCCAGCAGCCGGTGGGCCAGGGTTGGCTTGGTTGCCAATGGGATCCGCTCTGGACTTCCCTGCTGGGGGATCCAATAGCCTTGGTTGTGGCTGCTGCCAAAGCCGCTATCCGGTTGGTCGATGGGGTTGGCCACAATAGCATCCAGGCCCTTCTGGCGGAGCTTCTCTCTGGCCGGTGGCAAGGGATCCCCACTTTGGGCGGCAAAGCCGATGAGGCGTTGGCCAGGGCGTTTGTGGCGGGCCAGAGCTGCCAGCAGGTCAGGGATCGGCTCCAACGGCAACATCTGGGGTAGATCGGCTTTGGGCAGCTTCCCCGCGTAAACCTGAGAGGGGCGCACATCCCCCACAGCA
>NZ_JANSHW010000304.1:0-3694 GCF_047461815.1 Synechococcus sp. R6-10 | reverse complement strand
GCCACGATCCTGCTGGTTGGGGAAGAAGACGCCGATTTTCTCGGCTACGGCGCGCTCTTCTGGATTGTCGGATTTGATCAAACGCGGCAAATAGTAGGTGTTGGCCAAAGCCACGTCTCCCACCCCGGCGGCCACGGCCTTGATCTGATCCGTGTCTCCCCCTTCCGGCGGACGGGCAAAGTTGGCCACCAAGCCCCGGGCCCATTGCTCCGTTTCCGGGATCCCGTGGGCCAAGATGATCGAAGCCGTCAAGGATTGGCTGTAAACGTTGCTGGAGGAGCGGGTGAGCACCTTGCCCCGCCACTTGGGGTTGGCCAGATCTTCGTAGGTAGACAGCTCGTTGGGATCCACCTTGTCTTTGTTGTACATGATCACCCGCGCCCGCTTGGTGAGGCCAAACCAGTACCCCTCTGGATCCCGCAGAGACTCGGGAATATTTTTGGAGAGCGTCTCCGACTGGATGGGCTGAAACAGGCCCTCGTTCTGAGCCCGCCACAGCCGGGCAATATCCACCGTCATGAAGATGTCGGCGGGGCTGTTGGATCCCTCGCTGCGGATGCGCTGGACGATCTCATCGGCGTTGCCCTGCACCCAATTCACGGTAATGCCCGTTTTCTGCTTGAAAAGTTCGTACAATTTCTCGTCTGTGCCGTAGTGCCGCGAGGTGTAGAGGTTCACTTCCCGATTGGCGCCATGGGCCGGACGCAGAAGAGACCCTGCTGCCAGAGCCGCAGAACCTAGCGTGGCTCCACTGACAAATTGCCGTCGCGATAAGCGCATACCCAACTCCTAAGTTCAAAAACATCTCAAGAGACACAGCTCCACCGGCCAGGCTCTCTCTGAGAAAGCACCGGAAAGCCAAGCCCAAAGGACAAAGACAGTCCCCGCAAGCCTCACTCTGTTGGCTCTTATCTTGGGCCAACCTTATTGAGACTTTTATTCAAGAACTTTGCCTTGAGGAAATGATAGGAGATCTCAAGTACCAGGTCAAGCTCTTGGGAGTTGTTCTCACTTCTCACCCTTTGGGATGAAACTGGGTGGCTTCCCCTTGTCCTCGACAGCGCCTGAGATGGCCAGCAACGCAGCCGGTCTTGTTGAGCAACGGGTCTCTACCCAGGGCTTTGCGGTCAGCGGTATTGACAGCACTCGCGAAAGCTGAAGAGGCTTCGGGTATAAAGGGAGCAGGGTAGATGACAGAGCTATGGTGAGCTCCCTTTCGAGATCGCCTCATGCACAGGTGCAAGAGAATAGCAGGGATCCAGGTGTCTCTATCCTGGTCTGCGGCTACAACGATTTGGTGGAGCTCACTCTCCAAGCCCTAGAAGCTTTTGGACATCGCGCTGTAGTAGTTGCTCCCGATCTGCCCCCTCATTTGGAAGAGCAGTGGCAATACCTACAGGCGGATCCCCGCCAGCCGGGGGTGTTGCAGCGGGCTGGGATCGAGCGGATTAGGGTGGCGCTGCTCCTGGAGGACAGCGACCAAGCCAATTTCGAGCTGGCTTTGCTGATTCGAGATCTCAATCCACAGGTGCGTGTCGTCTCCCGTCTGTTCAACCACAGCCTTGCCCGCTATCTCGACTCGGCTTTGCCGCAGCATTTTTCCCTATCGGTGGCGGCTTTGGCTGCCCCGGCTTTTGCCCTTAAGGCTGTTTCCGACGAATTTGTTGGCTACTTTGAGCTGCCCCAGCTGGAAGCCCAGCCGGCCACGCTTCCGCCAGAGCTGGCAGATCCGGCTTACTTTGTCTCAGACCGAGAGACCACCCTCTGGAACGTGGTAGAGCTGACCATCGGATACAACTCCCGCCTGCTGCATATGCCCCTCTCGGAGCTGGAGGAAACTTTTGGGGCGCGGGTGCTGTTTCATTACCCGGTGGATGGGCTTTCTAACTTTTCCAAACAGCGAGTTTTCGACGACTTTGACCACGAGGCAGAGCTGCTGGAGGGGGATCGCGTTTTGGTCATTTGCGATCCCAGAGCCTACCTGCAACTGTTGGAACGCAACGGGCGACGGGGCTCCTCACGGGCACAGCGCTGGGCCAGCGGCCAGATGCAGGACAAGCGACAACAACGGCAAGGCAGGTCGTTGGGGCGGGGATCCCTTGGGTCTTGGCTGCGCAGAGGAGTGCAGGGACTCCTACAGGTCAAGCCCATCGTGCGCACCCTCACCTTCACCTTGGGGGCCATGCTGGTGCTGGGGGTGATCAACTTCAGGATGATCGGCAAACCCCTCATCGAGGGGCTTTTGCTGACGATCGTGGTGCTGACAGGGGGCTACGGGGATATTGAGGCTTTTCAACAGCCGGAAACACCGCTGGGGGTGAAGGTGCTGGCGGTGATGATGACCTTGGTGGGGGCTGCCCTGGTGGGGTTGATTTACGGCTTGGTGACCGACAAATTGGTGAGCAGTCGCTTTGGCTTGGGTCGGGCTGCCCGTATGCCCAAAGAGGATCATGTGGTGATCGCAGGGTTGGGGCGGCTGAGCTATTTGGTGCTGCAGTTGTTGCGGCAGATGGGCTACGAGGTGGTGGTGGTGGATCCCAATAGCGAGAACCCTCTCTTGGAGGCAGCGGAGCGGGAGGGAGCGGTGGTGGTTCGTGGGGATTATGCCCTGGCAAGCACGCTGCAGCAGGCTCGCATTCAAGGCAGCCGCTGCCTGATCTGCACCACCCCTGACGATCTCACCAACCTGGAGACGGCCCTGACGGCCCACAGCCTGCAGCCGGGGATCCGCACCATTTTGCGGGTTACCGATCCCGAATTGGCGGCTCGCATGCAGCGCCACATGCAGACCCTGGGGATCAGCTACAGCGCTACCGGGCTGGGGGCACGGGCTTTTGCCACCGCAGCACTGGTGGGATCCGTCTACGGCACCCTGGCTTGGCAGGGGGAAACTCTGCTGGTGACGCTGCTGGAGGTCTCGGCCGATTGCCACTACCTGGGGCTATCCTTGCGCCAACTGGCCCAGGACTATGACCTGGTGATCTTGCTGCATCGCTCCCGACCGGGGAAACCCTGTGTTTTTCCCAAGATCTGGCAAAAAGAGGGCAAGACCCTGTTGAAAGAAGGCGATCAACTCTATGTGATGGGAACGGTGGAATCCCTGATTCGCTTAACCCAAGGACGGCCTCTTCCCCCAGAGCTGTATCAGGTGCGCCTCCTAGAGTATCGCAACCCCTATTTTGAAGAGGAGATCCTCTCGGCTTTATCGTTCTACGCACGCCTGCCCAAAACGGCCCTGAAACCCCTATTGGGCTGTCTGCCGGCGGTGGTGAGCCCACCCCTTCCCCGCGACAAGGCAATCAAGTTAGCCCGCCAACTGCGCAAGATGAGCACTGAAGTGCAGGTGTTTGCCCAGGCGCAGCCTGCCCATTGGATCCCTGCAGCCATGAACGAAAATAGCGAGAGTAATCTGAATTGATTTGGACACTGTTCTGTTTATTGGTCTATTCTGCACTCCGTAGTCCAAAACATCTCGTTATGGGCAGTTGGACATTCAGCTAGAAATCGCAGGAGCCCCGCACTGTACCCGTAGGGTCAGTGCCGGGAGGAATGCGGAAGTCACAATAGAACCATGACCCAAGTCCTGACCGTATCCTGCAAGCTCAAGGCGTCCCAGTCGCAGGCCGCCAAATTGGACGCGACTTTGGAGGCTTTTGGCCAAGCCTTGAACTGGGTCAACCAGAACACGCCGGAG
>NZ_JANSHW010000303.1:0-3117 GCF_047461815.1 Synechococcus sp. R6-10 | reverse complement strand
GAACGATTTTCCGGTAAGCGTCTCGAGTTACCGCAAAGGAGGCCAGGAGAATCGCTACTTCCTCTCTGGATCCCCCTGAGCCCATACCGCTGACACAACCACTGAGGCCAAGAAGAAGGCCAAAAATTAGGGATCCCATCCCCAGCCACCGCCCCATGCTCACCGGCAGCCTGCGGATCCCGCCTGTCTTTGTAACCTCCATAGCCGTCCTCAAAACCTCGGGCCGCCCTCGCCCCCAGCCTCTCTCCGACAGAGGGGCTCCGCTTGCTGTAGGCGGAAGGAGCAGGCCCTTGTTCCTATTCTACGGTAAGCCGGTCGGCAAACCGTTTTTATTTAAGGATCCCTAGGCAGGACAGGGGGTGGGGATCGCCGCATCGACAGCGAGATCCAGCGTGGCCTTGAGAATGCCAGGATCCTCTGGAGAAGGGCGCAACTGGAACCCCAGCCGCTGACACAGGCGGCGCATGGCCTCGTTTTCGCAAAGAACCTCGCCGGTGAGGTGCTGGATCCCTTCGCAGCGGGCCACCTGAATGAGGCGGGTCAACAGCTCTGTGCCAATCCCTTGCCGTTGGTAGGGATCCGCCACCAGCATGGCAAACTCTGCTTCTTGGGGAAAGCCATGTTTTCTGGAGAGGCGGCTGATGCCGAGGATTAAGGACTTCGTCCCGCTGACGCGATTGGCCTCTGGCTCCTGTTTTTCTGCTACTAAGGCAATCTCGCGGTCGTAATCGTTAAAGCAAATGCGGGTAAGGCGCTCGTGGGCGATGCGGGCGCTGTATTTGATCGGGTGGAAGTAGCGCAGATAGACGCTGTAATCAGAGACGTGGCGGTGAAAATCGATCACCAAAGGCTCGTCTTCAGGGCGAATGGGGCGAATGGTGATGCCGTCCCGGAAGCTCCAGATGTACTGGGTGGGATAGGGGCGGATGGCCAAGGGCACCTGGGGATCCTGCTCGGTTCGCAAAATGACGCGGGCATCCAAAGCCAGCAGGCCCTCGCTGGAAACCAGCAGCGGATTGATGTCGATCTCTTTGATCTCCCGCTGCTCGGCCACCAGTTGGCTAAAGCGCACCAAGAGCTGTTCCAGGGCCTCCAGATCGACAGCTGGGCGTCCGCGTACCCCCCTGAGGGCCTTGTAGATGAGGGTGTTTTCCATCAGGCGCCGCGCCAAGGTGGTGTTGAGGGGGGGAAGGCCAATGGAGCGATCCTGAAACACCTCCACCAGTTGTCCGCCACTGCCAAACAGCAACACCGGCCCAAACTGGGGATCCTGGCTGCTCCCCAGGATCAGCTCATAGCCATCCGTGTCCACCATCGGCTGCACCGTGACCCCCTGGAAGTGCTCCGGCCCCGCTTTCTCGCTGACGTTGCGGAGGATTTGCCCGAAGGCCCGGCGCACCGCCTCAGCATCGGGCAGGTTGAGCTGCACGCCGCCCACATCGGTTTTGTGGGTGAGGGTGTGGGAGTAGAGCTTCACCACCACTGGGTAACCCATGGCCTCGGCAGCTTCCACTGCTGCTTCGGGGCTCTCGGCCACCCGCGTCGGCACCACCGGGATCCCGTAGGCGGCCAGGATTTCCTTAGATTCGACCTCCGTGAGAAGCGTGCGGCCTTCCCGCCTCGCCTGGGCAAGGGTTTGCTGCACTTTTTCCTGCTCCACTGGCCTGGTGGGAGCCAGGGTGGGGGTTTCGTAGAGGGCCTTGAGGTTGTAGCTAAATCGCCACAAATAGCCGAACACCCGCGCCGCTTGATCCGGGTAGCGGTAGGTGGGGATCCCGGCTTGGTTGAGGATGTGCTCGCCCGCATCCACGCCAGCTCCCCCCATCCAACTGGCCAGGATAGGCTGCCGGGATCCACTGCGCCGCCAGGTCTCCACCACTTTCTCGGCAGTGGCCGTGGGATCCGTCATGGCTTGGGGGGTGAGGATGACCAGGCAACCCTGGCTGCCGGGATCCCGCAACACCACTTCCAAAACTTGGGCAAAGCGCTCCGGATCTGCGTCCCCCAAAATATCAATGGGATTGCCGTGGCTCCAGTGGGGGGGCAAGAGCTGGTTAAGCTGCTCCAGGGTTTGGGGGGAGAGCTGGGCCAGGGATCCCCCGGCGCGGATGAGGGCATCGGTGGCCAGCACCCCTGGCCCGCCGGCATTGGTGAGGATGGTCAGGTGAGGGCCCTGAGGACGGGGCTGTTTGGCCAGCACCTCCGCCAGGTCGAAGAGATCTTCAATGTGATCCACCCGCAGCACGCCGCAACGGCGGAAGGCCGCATCCAACACTGCGTCGCTGCCGGTGAGGGAGCCCGTGTGGGAAGCGGCTGCTTGGGCTGCCGCCTGGGTGCGCCCCGCCTTGATGACAATGATGGGCTTGCTCAGGGCCACCTCTCGGGCCGCGGACAGAAAAGAGCGGGCATCCCCGATGGATTCCATGTACAAGACAATGCTGTGGGTATGGGGATCCTCGCCCAAGTAGTCGATTAAGTCTCCCCAGCCCACATCCAGCATGGATCCCAGAGAGATAAAGGCGCTGAAGCCCACATTTTCCTGCAGGCTCCAGTCCAGGATCGAGGTGCACAGGGCCCCACTTTGGCTGATGAAGCCCACATTGCCGGGCCGGGCCATCTGGGCAGCAAAGGTGGCGTTTAAGCCCGTGTGGGGGTTTTGGATCCCCAGGCAGTTGGGGCCAATCAAGCGCAGCTTCCCAAGGACTCCGTCCCGCTGACGCGATTGGATAGTCTGCTGAATTTGCTTCTCCAGCTCCCAGCCAGCAGGGCCCGTTTCCTTGAAGCCTGCTGAAAGAACAATGGCGCCCTTGACCCCGGCTTCTACGCACTCCTGCACCACCTTGGGCACCCCCGCTGCCGGAATGGCGATAATGGCCAGATCCACCGGCTCCGGCAGAGCGGACAGCCGCTCGTAGGCCCGGATCCCCAACACCTGGTGCCGCTTGGGATTGACCGGGTAAACCGTGCCGCCAAAGGGGTGGCTAATGAGGTTCCACAACACCGTCCGCCCCACGCTGCCCTCCCGCTCCGTGGCCCCCACCACCGCCACCGAACGGGGCAGAAAAATGGGATTCAGGGGATGGGATCGGGCCCTCCAGATATCCACACTGGGATCCA
>NZ_JANSHW010000302.1:0-4563 GCF_047461815.1 Synechococcus sp. R6-10 | reverse complement strand
CAATCAAGCACGCAAAAATCTCGTCGGTTCTAAAGAAGCGCTGGGCTAGCTGGATCCGCCTACCCAAACCCTCATTGGCGGCCACCAATTCTGCCACCACCACCAAGTTCCAAGAGGCAGCCATGTTGACGCGGAAGGTGTCGAGAATGTTCGGGGTGATGTATGGAGTGATCACCTGCAGCAACACCTGCCAGCGCCGCCCCCCCAAGGTGTAGGTGGCCTCGATCAGCTCTTTGGGAATGAACTTCACCGCATCCATGATCATCAGCATGTTGAAGAAAACGGTGCCGATGAAAATTAACCCGATCTTGGGGGCCTCATCCAAACCCAAGTAAATAATCAACAGCGGGGTGAAGGCAGGAGCGGGCATGTAGCGAAAGATGCCGCTAATCGGCTCGATCAAGGCGCGGATGCTGGCGAAGGTGCCCATGGCAATGCCGATGGGGGTCGCCACCACTGCTGCCAACAGAAAACCGCTGCTAACCCGACTGAAGCTGGCCAAGGTATCCTTCCACAGCAGGCCGTCTCGCCACAGGCGCAGCAGGGCCGCCCATACCGAAGGGGGAGAAGGCAAAAAACGCGGCGGTACCCACCCCGAGACCGATAGGCCCCACCACAAGCCGAAAGGCACCAGCACCGATAGCGCCGTCAGCAGCAAGGCCAAGGGGCGCGGGATCTCTTCGGCAATGCGCCAAAACACCGTCGGGGGCAGACTGGGGCGGGTGGGTGGAGGCGATTCAGCCGGAGCAGTCAGCATCGTACCTTACCTCACTGGTGGCCCATGAAGGGATCCCGGATATCTCTCACCGTCTAACACCCACCGACTCGGCATAGGCGCGAACGAAGCGGTCATCGAACAATGCCTCCAGATCCTTGGGCCCCTCCGAGATGAAGCCCACTCTCACCATGAAGTCCACCATTTGTCTGGCCGCATAGGGCATGTGCTGCATTCCCTCGCCGGGGCTGAAGGCTTTTAGGTTGTCTTCTATGGTGAAGAAACGAATGCCATCTTTGAACAGTTGCAGCTCCTCTGGGGTGACACCGGCACGTCTGGCCATGATTTCGTCGGCTCGCTGCGGGTTCTCCTCCATGAACTTCAAAATATCGAACCAGCTATTCACCAAAGCCTGCACCTGATCCGGCTGCTCGTCAATCAATTTTTGGCTGACCACCAACAAATCGGGAATGGCCCCTGGGAACTCCGCCGAAGAGAACAGCTCCTTGCTTCCAGGGCGCTCCAGGGCTGTCAACCAAAAGGGCGGAAAGGCTCCCACCGCATCCACCTGACCGGCAGCAAAAGCAGCGGCGGCGGCTCCGGTTTCCAAGGGCACAATGATCACATCGTCGCGGGAAAATCCCTCCCGCTCCAGCCCCAGCGTCAGCAGAAAGTCATCCACCACGCCTTCTTCCACAGCCACCCGCTTACCCACTAGGTCGGCAATGGTGTTGATCCCTTCCCGGACGATGATCTTGTCGTTGCCTGCCGAGTTGTCGTTGACCAGCACCACCACCTGACCATTCACAGATTTCGGCGCGAAGGAGAGCGTATCGTTCAGGGTTTGGGTATTGGCATCCAGTTGTCCGGCGGCAAAGGCTTCCATCGACTCAATGTAGCCATCGAACCAGCGCAACTGCACGTTGGCCCCATTTTTCTTGAAAATGCCCTCTTCTTCTCCAATGGCCCACGGCCACCAACCTGCCCAATTGCTGTAGCCCATCTGAATGGGGGGTCGGGCCAGAGCGGGAGAGGAGCTTCCCAGCAAAAGGGTGGGCAACAACCCCAGCACCCAGGACAAAAACCGGCGGCGACGCGAGATCTGTGGAGAAGAAGTCATAAGCCTGGAAGTTCAAGTAACTGTGCAGCCAGCTTGAGAACAGCTGTTCGCTGGCCTGGATTCTATGGTCGGCTTGAGACGAGCAGCAAATAGTTAAGTTGGCTACAGAATCCCCTGACTTGTTGCTTAGGTCTGCTTTGAATCTTGGGTCTTCTTTGAGATTTATAGGATCCCTCAATACTCGAAGGTCATGGGCGGGAAGCGGGAAGGGCGGGATCTGAGCTGGGCCGGTTCAGAGGGGGGAGCGGGATCCCGGAAGGCTTTTGCCTCCTGCTGAAGGTGCTGCATGGCCTGCTCGATTTCCTGGAGTCGCGCGTGGATTTGCCCTTGCCGCTCTCGAATAAACTCTAGCTCTTGGTTGAGCCGCTGCTTTTCGACAGTGAGCTGCTGCATTTCGGCATAGAGGGCGGATTCGGTTTGGCGGCGAGGGATCGAGCGCAGCTTGGGGCGAGGTCGAGTTCGGGGCACACGGGGCAAGCTCATAAGGGGGGATCCCGGAAAACGGCTTGCGCCTATCCTAGCGTGCTCTTGGCGGCCCTTCTATTCCTAGGTAGGATCCATTCGTCCGGTGTGGAAAACAGCGATGGTGGAAACTGGAGCAGACCTGTTGCAACGCTACGGCAGCGGTGAGCGGGACTTCAGCAACAGCCAACTGGCCGGAGCTGATCTGGCCGGGGCCGACTTGGCCGGGATCGACTTGGGGGGATCCATTCTCCGCCAGGCAAAGCTGGCCTCTGCCAACCTGGAGCGGGCCTACCTGAGCGGCGCCGACCTCAGCCAAGCGGATCTGCAGGGATCCAACCTGCGGCTGGCCAACCTAGAGAAAGCCAAGCTGCAGGGATCCCGATTGCAAGGAGCCAACTTGCGTGGGGCCAACCTGGCCGAAGCGGACTTGAGCGAAGCCGATCTCAGCCAAGCGGACCTGGCAGGGGCCAATCTCACCGGGGCCAACTTGAGAGGAGCCCTTCTTGCCCAGTGCAAACTCAAGCTGGCCAACCTGCGAGGGGCTTGCTACGACGCCACCACTCAGATGGAAGCGGGTGTTACACCGGTGGAGCTGGGCATGGTTCAAGCCTAGAGGGGGAAATGGGGCTAGTCCTCCGGCTCCAAGTCCAGGATCTCCTGAATTTCGGCATCGGTATAGCCCACCGCCCGCAACTTCTCCGATACCGTCTGAATCTCCCCTGGAGACAAATCCTGCTGCCGTACCCGATCCCAGAGATTGGCCACAATCTGCAGCAGCAAACCGCTGCTCTCCGCCTCAAACAGCTCAAAAGCTGTGGCTAGCTCAATGGCCTGCAACACCTCCTCGGCACTGCCAATCGGCTGATCGAGGGATCGTTCCTCCAGCTCCACCAGCAACTGGCGCAGTTGGTTCAGGCCATCCCCAAGAGCAGACATACAGCAGGCTCCACAACGGCACTCGAACCCTCACCCTAGCAGACCCCTATCATTCCGCAAAAGGAATCCCGCCAATTCTGCGGCAGCTACAGCTATTCTGATTAAGAGAGCGATTCAACTGCAATCGAGGCGATTGTCGAGTCAGCATAGACAATCAACAACACCCAAACAACACCGAGAGGAGATGCATGAGTATGGCCCCAGTGAACGTCCTGCCCAATACCCCCCAGCCTTTAGCCGATGAGGGTGGCACCACCTTGGACTATGGCAGCGCGGTTTACCGGCAGGCCTACTCTCGCATCAACGGCATTGTGATCGAAGGGGAACAAGAAGCCCACGACAACTACCTCAAGCTGGCCGAGATGTTGCCGGAAGGGGCAGAGGAGCTGCACAAGCTGGCCAAGATGGAATTGCGGCACATGAAAGGCTTTCAATCCTGCGGCAAAAACCTGCAGGTAGAGCCGGATAGGGAGTTTGCCCGCACTTTCTTCGCCCCTTTGCGCAACAATTTCCAAAAAGCGGCAGCAGCCGGAGACCTAGTTACCTGCTTGGTCATTCAGTCGCTGATCATCGAATGCTTTGCCATTGCTGCCTACAACATTTACATCCCCGTCGCCGATGAGTTTGCCCGCAAGATCACCGAGGGGGTGGTCAAGGATGAATATCTGCACCTCAATTTTGGAGAGCGCTGGCTAGGGGAGCATTTTGGCGAGGTCAAAGGGCAGATCGAAGCGGCCAACGCCCAGAACCTGCCCTTGGTCTGGCAGATGCTGCAGCAGGTGGACCAGGATGTAGAAGCCATCTATATGGATCGCGAGGCCATCGTCGAGGATTTTATGATTGCCTATGGAGAGGCGCTGGCCAACATCGGCTTCAGCACCCGCGAGGTGATGCGCCTCTCAGCCCAGGGTTTGCGGGCAGCATGACCCACCTCAGCATTCATCCTCTGCCGGCGGACTGCAGTTCTAGGCTGGCTACAGGCGGGTATGGACATGTTTTGATGGGATCCATCAGTTATCCAAGCGGGTAAACCTTTATGTTCGGCCTGATTGGGCACTTGACCAGCCTGGCCCATGCGAAGCGGGTGGCAGACAAGCTGGGTTATTCCGAATATGCGGAGAGCGACCTGGAGTTCTGGTGCATGGCTCCCCCTCAGGTGGTGGACGAGATCATGGTAACCAGCATCACCGGCCAAAAGATTTATGGGCAGTACGTCGAATCCTGTTTCTTGCCGGAGATGTTGGCGGGGGGACGGGTGAAGGCCGCCTGTCGGAAAGTGTTGAATGCGATGGCTCTGGCCCAGCGGCGCGGCTTGAACATTACTGCT
>NZ_JANSHW010000301.1:0-1185 GCF_047461815.1 Synechococcus sp. R6-10 | reverse complement strand
TAATCCGTACTGAACATATTATACATTATTTTCAGTATAGTTGAGCTTATTATTGACTAGAGTCATGCTCTTGCGCTTGACCCCTGGGCTCTGCAGCGGCTTTCCACAGCCCAGAGCGCCCTGACAAGCGTTTTTGGTAAGATCACCCCTACAGGTCTCCCAGGGTGCCCGGCGCCCACGGCATGCACGACAACCCTACTTCCCTCTCTTCTGATTTCGAAGTCATCTCTCTGTCCAATCCTCAACAGGCCATGTCTTTGGCGGGCACTCAGGAGGCCAACCTGAGGTGGATCAGTCGCTCCAGCGGTGCTTCTGTAACGCTGCGCGGACAAGACCTGTACCTGAAAGGCACTCCCCAACAGCGGCAGCAGGTGCGGCAATGGCTAGAATTGCTGAGGCCGCTTTGGCAAACTGGGCACCCCGTCACTGTGATCGATGCAGAGCAAGCTTTTCGCGCCCTCTCCGGACAAGAGGCTGCCGCCTACCAGCAAGCACAAGCAGGGATTTTGGCCCGCACCCGCAAAGGGGAGCTCATCCGACCGAAAACGCCCCGCCAACAGGAGTACGTGCGAGCCATTCGCACCCACGACCTCTGCTTTGGCATTGGACCGGCGGGCACAGGAAAAACCTATCTGGCTGCCGTTGTGGCCATTGCTGCCCTACAAAACCGAGAGTACGAGCGTTTGATCTTGACTCGCCCGGCTGTGGAAGCGGGAGAAAAACTGGGGTTTTTGCCGGGGGATCTGGTGGAAAAGGTGGATCCCTATCTGCGGCCCCTTTACGATGCCCTGTTCGAGTTTATCGACCCGGCCAAGCTGCCGCAGTTGATGGAGCAGGGGGTGATCGAGGTGGCGCCGCTGGCCTATATGCGAGGCCGTACTTTGAGCAATGCCTTCATCATTTTGGACGAAGCCCAGAACACCACCCCCGAGCAGATGAAGATGGCCCTCACGCGGCTGGGATTCCGGTCGCGTATGGTGGTTACCGGGGATCTCACCCAAACGGATCTAGGCAAACATCGCATGTCCGGCCTGGCAGCGGCAGAGCGTATTCTGACAGGGGTAGAGGGGGTTGCCTTTTGCTACTTCGACCAGCGGGATGTGGTGCGCCACCCTCTGGTGCAGCGGATTGTCGATGCCTACGCCCGCTACGAGGGGCAGTCGTGAAGCTGAGGGTGCTCTTTTT
>NZ_JANSHW010000300.1:0-1140 GCF_047461815.1 Synechococcus sp. R6-10 | reverse complement strand
TATGCAAGGTTGGCGCAGAACTAAGAGACTGTCTTAAAACCGTCTAGGAAGCCAATCTTCTGACCATAAGTCGGATCATCGCCGTGTAGATAAAGGTTTCTGAGGTTTCGGGCAGGAACTCGTAGTCCCGATTGAGCCTACGATTGAAACTTAGCCAGGCAAAGGTGCGCTCCACTACCCACCTCCTGGGGATGACCACAAAGCCACGATGCCCTCGGGTCTTCTTGAGTAGCTCCTCGGCTAAGTCATCAGGGATGGGTTTTTCATCGGGCCACCAGATACCGCGAAAGTTGGCATCGGGTCGCTGCATGACCTGCACCGTCCAGCCTAAAGTTCGCCTGACCCACTCCTCGAACTGGCGCTTGTAGCCACCGTCAATAAACAGATGACAGAAGTCTCTCTGGGTTGCCCAAGCCGCCTGTAGCACCACTTTCCCGCCTTCGGCATCGGTGATGTCAGCAGGCAGAACCTTGACTTTGAGCACCAAACCCTGGGTATCCACCATCAAGTGCCTTTTGCGACCCTTGATTTTCTTGCCCCCGTCATAACCCCTGACCCCCCTTTTTCGCTGGTCTTCACACTTTGGCTATCCACACTCCCCGCAGTCGGGTAGGGGTTGCGTCCTACCTGGACACGGGTCTTCTCCCGCAGGGTGGTATGGAGTCGCTCGATGAATCCGCTCTTTTTCCACAGCCTGAAGTAGTGATAGACCGTCTTCCAGTGTGGCAAATCGCTAGGCATCATGCGCCAGGAGCATCCAGAGCGAGTGATGTAGAAGATACCGTTGAGGATTTCTCGCCAGCTATGTTCCCTTGGTCTATGGGTGAAGCAGGAGGGCTCGGGCATCAGCGGTTCGAGTATCGCCCACTCATTGTCCGAAAGATCGCTTGGGTAGCAGCTTGCTCGACTATTCATGCTCGATTATATCGTCTGGGAAAGTTTTAAGACAGTCTCTGATACCAGATTCGGTTAGTTCGTCACCGAACGGTGACGAACTAACCCGACCGAAGGGATACGCTTTCTTCGCCGAGCGCAGCGAGGGGTGTGCTCTAGATTCAAAAAGATAGCCTCTTAGCGCTTTTTGTTTGAAGATTATCTTTTTGAATCCGGTATTACAAGGAGCGTTATGCGCCATTCATC
>NZ_JANSHW010000299.1:0-1355 GCF_047461815.1 Synechococcus sp. R6-10 | reverse complement strand
AGGTTATCCGCTTTGACCGGGCCGTGACCCTGGAAGACAAAGCCATTTTGGAGACCACGGATCCCGACGTGCCCCTCACCCTCAGCGCCGAACAGCACATGCTCACCGATAAGCCCGGGATCCTGATGCGCAAGCAATTGGCGGCTCTGCTTAAAGCCCACAGCAGCTCCTCAAACCAGATTTTCTAGGCTGCGGGTGCCAGCGTAGCGGCTGTAGGCGTAGATCAACCCCAGGGTGAGGCCGGTGACCAAAAAGCTGAGGGCCGCCCCGAAAGGATAGTCCAGGCTGGAGCCAAACTGCAACTGAATCACATTCCCGATCAACAGCGTTTTGCTGCCCCCCAACAGATCCGGCACTACGAACATGCCGAAAGCCGGGATCCCCACCAGAATGAGGCCCGCCGCCAGTCCAGGCAAGGTCTGGGGCAGAAGCACCCACGAAAAGACCTGCCAACCCTTGGCATAGAGATCCCGTGCCGCTTCCGCCAGCCGCCAATCGATGCGCTCCACCGCCGTGTACAGGGGCAAGACCATGTAGGGCAAAAACGTGTAGACCATGCCCAGATAAACCGCCAGCCAACTGGGATACAGAGCCGTTTGCGGTGGGATCCAGCCCAGCCAGGCCGCCAAGCGAGCCGGCCACCCTTCCGGGGCCAGCACCACCATCCAGGCATAGGTGCGGATCACCAGGTTCGTCCAAAAGGGCACCACCACCAAGGTGAGCAACAGATCCCGTTGTCGGGGTGGGTGGGCGGCAATGAAGAAAGCCAATGGGTAGGCCAGCAGCACGCAAAAAAAGGTGGTCACCCCCGCCACCAGCAGGCTGCGGCCCAAGATCTGCCAGTAGATGGGCGTCCATCCCAAGGGGCCAAAGCCGAGAATGCGCAGATAGTTCTCCAGGGTCAGGGGCAGTTGAATCTGGCCAAACTCCCCGCGGCTGAGAAAGCTGCACACCAACAGCAACAGCCCCGGCAGCACCAGAAAAACCATCACCCACAGCACCCCTGGCCCAGCAAAAATTAGGCTGCGCCCCAACTCCTGCCAAGGGGTGAGCAGCTCCCCAAATCGCACCTGGGCTTGGCCAGGGATCCACTTGCCCACAGGAGATGGCAGCTTCAACATCCAGTCTCCTCCTGACGGGGATCCGGTCGCAAACGGATTAGGCTTTTCGGGGGTAGGTGGGCCACCAGCGCTGCGCCGATCTCAAACCCTGCATCCTCAATATCGGTGTTGAGGGCCGTGGCCTTGAGCTGCTGACCTTGGTTTGTCCGCAACAGGTATTGGTTCTCAGCCCCAGTGTAGATGAGGTTTTCCACCCGCACCGGCACCTGGTTGGGCAGCAGATCCCAGCCGCTG
>NZ_JANSHW010000298.1:0-7735 GCF_047461815.1 Synechococcus sp. R6-10 | reverse complement strand
GAGGACAAACTTCCCTAAGGAAGCGCGAAGATTGACAACCTAAACTTAAAACATCCGTTAAGTTTCGTCAACTACCTGCCTCAAAAATGAGGAGGGGATCCCTTTCTCTATCGGCTGCCCCTCGGCAGAAAGAGGGCTTCTAAGGCCTGGCCGAGAGTCGGTTCCATCACCACCCGGTCTTCGTAGGCAGCGATCACCCGGGTGAGCTGAGGCAAGCGGCCCTGTTCTGCTTCGATGTAAAGGGGCTGAACATAGAGCAAAGAAGTCTCGATAGGAATGACCAGCAGCGTGCCCAGGTTCACCCGCGACCCATGCTGGTTCCAGAGGGAAATTTGCTCGGAGATTAAGGGATCCTGATTGACCCGTGCTTCCACCTGTTCCGGGCCATAGATGAGCCGTTGCTTGGAAAACTCGTACACCAGGAGCTTGCCGTAGTTTTCCCCGTCGCAGCGGGCCGCTATCCAAGCCACCATGTTCTGCTTGTTAACAGGGGCATAGGGGGAGAGGAGGACGAACTCAGGAGTGTGGTTTGCAACCCCTTGGGGATCCCTCGGCAAGGTGAGAATGAGATACTGCGGCTGCATGGGAATGCGCCGTCGATTGCGGAACTGGCCGGGGATCTGCCATTGATCCTCGCGGTTGTAGAAGAGGCGGGGATCCGTCATGTGGTAGGTGGCAAACTGCTGCGCTTGCAGGCGGAAGAGGTCTTGGGGATAGCGGATGTGTTGCCGCAGCGGCTCCGGCATTGCCTCCAGAGGCTTGAAGAGGGTGGGGTAGATGCGGGCGTAGGCTTGGATGAGGGGATCCCGAGGGTCGGCAATGTACCAATCGATGCTGCCGTTGTAGGCGTCCATCACCGCCTTGACCGAGTTGCGGATGTAGTTGAAGGGAAAGCCGGGCAGGTGCTCCGAGTAGGGGTAGCGGCTGCTGGTGGTATAGGCATCGAAAAACCAGTAGAGCTTGCCGCCTTGAATGACCAGGTAGGGATCCCGGTCGTAGAGTAAAAAGGGCATCACCCGACGGATGCGCTCGCGGATTTGGCGGCGATAGAGAAAGCGGGTGGCAGAAGATAGCTCGCGGCTGAGAAGGATGCGCAGATCGCCAAAATGCCAGGCGTAGAGAAACCGCTGCCAGAGGTGGGGAATGGGCACGCCACCGCTGCCCTGATAGCTGCTGTACACATAGCGCTCTGCTGCAGGGTAGTCCAACTCCCGCGCCTCAGCGCCCACGAAAACATCGGTGGTGGTCAGCTCGCCATAGTAGAGGGCCGGCTGCTCCACCCGCAAGACGGAGGCCACCTCAGGGTAGCGGGGAGAAACCCGCGGCGGGATATCCGATAGGAAAAAATCCGGCAGGCCTTCAGGGGTCACCACATTCACCGGGCTGAGGGTGAGGCCATAGCCGTGGGTGTAGAAAAACCGCCGGTTAACCCAGGTTTGGGCGGCGGGGGGTACCTGGGCAAAGTCCAGCTCGCGGGCGGCATGCATAACTTGGCGCAATTCTCCCCCAATGCGGTAGCGATCCACATTCACATAGGGAAATTGGTAGTAGGGGCGGATTTCTTGCAGTTGGCGGTAGGTGGCCAATAGGGGATCCGCATCCCAGAGGCGCACGTTGCTCAGGGTGGATTGATTCTGCTGCAGGATCTCCCAGGTGAGGGCTCCCCCTTCCGGGAAGGGTTGGACTTCGACATCGGCCAGGCCAAAGCCAGCACGGGTAAAACGGATGTTGTCCTCGATGTAGGGGCGCTCCAGCTCCAGCTCGTTGGGGGTGACCAAGAAGGTCTGCACCAGTTGGGGATAAAGTTGGGTGGTTAGCAGCCCAAACCCCAGGTAGGCCCCCCAGAGGATGGCCGGCGCCAGGAGAGAGCTGGCCCAGGAAGGGCACCAGGACTTGAGGAAAGGAAGGTTGAGGCGGATCCCCTGGCGGGCCAAAGCCCAGAATCCCACCGCCGTCAGGCCTGCCACCCCGCTCATCAAGGTCGTGGCCGGCAGAGTTGCATGCACATCGGCAAAACCGGCCCCAAACACAACGCCGCGGGTGGAATAGAGCAGCTCGTAGCGATCCAGCCAATGGCCCCAAGCCCGAATGAGAAACAGGGATCCCCCCAAGATCAGCAAGTGCCGCTGGGCATAGAGAGAGAGGGCCAAGGTCAGCCGTTGCTCGGAAAGCCCCAGCTCCACCAAGTAGATGAGGACAACGGTAACCAAGGTGAGCAGCACCAGGTTGAAGCACCAATGCTGCACCGTCTCCCAGAAAGGCAGGCTGAAGAGAAAAAAACTGAGATCGCGGTTGAAAATGGGATCCGACTCCCCGACGGGCCCCTGGTTCAGCCAGAGCAACAGCGTGAACCAGTGATTGGAAAGAGACCAAGCAAAGAAAACACTCAAACCTGTGGCAATCGCCCAGGCCCCGGTCAAGGTTGCCCCCCGCCAGCAGGAGCAGATGTTGGATCCCGTCACCGCCAGGGCAAAGAGGAAAGCGCCCAGGCCCAGCCCCCAGCGGGCAATCACCCGCGTCCACAGCACCGGCAGAGCATGCAGCTCGGCAAACCAAGCCAGATCTACATAGAAAGAGGCCAAAGCCGTGATGGCCAGGATCCCCAGCCCCACCCCCAGCAGCAGAAACAATCCTCGCCGCAACCTCTGCATCGCCTCAGGATCCTCGGCTCAAAGCTGTTCTTGGTCGCGTCAGCGGTGCAGTTTCCCTTCGCCCGAGCGTTGCGGAACAACACAGGGTGCCG
Source organism: Synechococcus sp. R6-10 (assembly GCF_047461815.1). Lineage (NCBI taxonomy): Bacteria > Bacillati > Cyanobacteriota > Cyanophyceae > Synechococcales > Synechococcaceae > Synechococcus > Synechococcus sp. R6-10. Next base: position 4,992 of record NZ_JANSHW010000298.1, on the reverse strand, counting down.
TAGGCATAGCCCTGTTCTAGCTGTTGCACCGCCTGCACCAAGCCTGCCGGCCCGCCGTCCACCCGCACCACCGGGATCCCCACCTGGGCCTGCACCTCTTGCCAGGTCAGATCGTCCAAAAAGCGCTCCCCGTCCTTGAGGGCGATCTGGGGTAGCAATAGCCCATCATAGTCCGCCAAGTTTTCCACAGACTTCAGGGCATCCAAGATATCCTGCCCCGTCAGCAGCCCGGTCACCGTCAGGGTTTGGCCCCAAAATCGGCTGGCAATAGGCAAAAGATCCAACTGCAGCCCGCGGATGCGGTTCATCTGCTCCACCACAGGCTGGAAGGCTTGCTCTACGGCATTGCCCACCACCCACAGAACCTTGAGGGGAGAAGGGAGCTCAGGCGGCAGTTTGAGCTGCTCGAACTGGCTGAGGAAAAGCCGCAGGGATCCCACGCCATTCCCCAGTTGGGGGTAATCTTCATAGTGCTCTTCCGGGGGCAGTTCCCACCCCGCCAGCAGATACCACTCATCGGCCAGCCAGGCAAAGGTGGATCCCAATGTTTGCCGAAACCCGACCTGCAAAGTTTCCACCTGCTGGATCACTTCTCGGGCCTTGGCCGCATCGACAGGAACCAGCTCATCACCAGGGGGGCGAAAGCGCGTCAACCCCACCGGCACCACTGCTGCCGAGAGGACGGTGGGGATCCCGTCTACGGGCCGGCGAAAGGCGGCCAAATCGAGGAGTGTGCGGGTGAGGTGATCCCCATCGTTCCAGCCTGGGCAGACCACCACCTGTGCGTGCAGTTGCAAGCGATGCTGGCGAAACCAGGCCAACTGCTCCAAAATCAGGCCAGCCCGCGGGTTTTTGAGCAAGCGGCTGCGCAGCTCCGGGTCGGTAGCATGCACTGACACGTAGAGGGGAGAAAGGCGCAGGCGAGCGATGCGCTCCCATTCGGCAGCAGGCAAGTTGGTGAGGGTGAGGTAGCTGCCGTAGAGAAAGCTGAGGCGGTAGTCGTCGTCCTTGAGGTGCAGCGTTGCCCGCATTTCCGGAGGTTGTTGGTCGATGAAGCAAAAGGGGCAAGCGTTGGCGCACTGGATCAGGCCATCGAACAGGGCTGTCTCAAACTCTAGCCCCAGATCCTCGTCGATTCCCTTCTCCAGCTCAACTGTGCGCGGGATCCCTTGGCTATTCAAGATCTCCAGGCTTACACACTCCTCAGCGATCAGGAAGCGGTAGTCGATGAGATCGCGGGGGCGTTCGCCGTTGATGCTGACCAGGGCCTCTCCAGGTTGGATGCCCACTTCTGCTGCCAGGGATCCGGGTAAAACAGCGCTGATACGGGCGGGCTTGAGACTAGCACGAGACATAGCTAACTCATCCTCAACTGATGTGCCATTTGCCCCAGCAGGACGAAGTTCTGGGTCGGGACAGCGTTGCGGAGCAATAACGAGGCTCGGTTGACTACAAACAGTTGACTACAAACAGCGGAGAATAGCCGCCTCTAGCTCGGTTTGGCTGAGATCCGTTACCACAAACACCTCTTGCACGCTGCTTCCCTTGCGGGCCACCAGCTTGTACCCGCCCCGGATCGGCACCGAAACCCGCAACTGCAACTGGGGGATCCGCCCACGGCTGCAGGACAGAGCGCCCGGCGTCACGGTTTTAATGCCCGCCTGCCGGGTCAGGCGTTCCAAAACAGGGATCAACCCTGAGATGTGGGTGGAGTGGTTCCAAACCAGACGACCAGAGGGCTCAGACATAGCGGCTAGAGTGAGGAGAGGATGGGATCCCTATCCTATTCCCCCACCCATACCTGGTGCTCGGCAACCCTGTGGAAAAGCCGCATGCCCAAGATGTCTGAAGATTCCCTGCCTGCGGTCGTGGCTCTGATCTTGGCCGGGGGCAACAGCCGCCGCATGGGATCCGACAAAGCCTTGGTGCTTTGGGATGGGATCCCCCTGCTGCGACGGGTGGCTCAGGTGGCAGCAGCCTGCGCCGACGCGGTTTACATCCTCACCCCCTGGCCGGAGCGCTATGCGCCGGTGGTGGATCCCGGTTGGCATCTCTGGCGGGAAAACGTTCCCCCCCTGGTCGGGCAAGACCCACGTGGTCGGGACAGCATTGCGGAGCAACACCGAGGCCCGCTGCTGGCCTTTCAAGAGGGGATCCGGCGGCTACAAACCTTGGCTGCTCCCCCGGAGTGGATCCTGCTGCTGGCCTGCGATCTGCCCTGCTTGCAGGAGCAGGTTCTTGGGGATTGGCGACAGCGCCTTGCCACCCTGCCCCCTCAGACGGTGGCCGCCCTGCCCAAAAGTCAGCGGGGCTGGGAGCCCCTGTGTGGCTTCTATCGCCTGGCGCAGCTAGGTTCTCTGGAGAGTTTCTTGCAGGCAGGAGGAAGATCCTTTCAGGGCTGGTTGTCCCAGGTGCCAACAGCCATCCTGCCCCTGACCGTTCCCGACAGCGGGACGGAGTCCCTTGAGAGGATGCTCACCAATTGCAACACCCCTGCAGATCTGCAGCTCGGGGAACAACTGGGTAGGGGGTGATCCCTGGGATCGGCAAAGGGAGGGATCCCCTCATGTCACAATGGGTAAAGATTTGCTCGGTTTCTTATCTCGGCGCCGTGCTTACTTCCCTTTACTACCGCGAGATCCCTTGCCCCGATAGTGCCCAAGTGCTGCGCTGGCTACAGGAGTGTACCCCTCTGCCGCAGGGCAGCCAGAAGGTTCTCACCCCCACAGGCTTGCGCCTACAGGGATCCGGCGCTGAGCTGGCCCTTTTCTTGTGGTCGGGGCTGAACACTACCTATCTCAAGGTGTTCCAGTGGTCGGAACAGCCCTTCCCCCGCCAAGCTCGCTGGCTGGGAGAGCTGGAACAGGCCATTCAAAGCCAATTTCCCCACCGCTACCCGCAGTTGCCCCAGATCGACCTGAACCGGGGATCCATCTTTGATCAGCTTGAGCCTTTCTACCCGCAAACGGTGAAGTATTTTCGGCGGATCCCCAATGGAGAATTTGACCTGCAGCGGGTGTACTGGTGGGAAAAGCGCTGGCGGGAAGAAGTGCAACATTGCCACGCAGCCCACCGCCCTGCTCAGCCGGTCTTGTTTCGCCAGCCTGGCCCTGAGCCGGCCCCAGTGGAGTGGGATCTGGCCATCGTGGGAGGAGCGCTGGGAGCCATCTATGGAGCGGCCATGGCTCGCTTGGGCTACCGCGTGGCCTTGGTGGAGCGACTCCCTTTTGGCCGCATGAACCGCGAGTGGAACATCTCCCGGCGGGAGCTGCAAACCCTGGTGGATTTGGGCCTTTTGAGCGCCGAGCAGATGGAGAGCTTGATCCTGCGGGAATACACGGATGGGTTCAACAAGTTTTTTGACGGCAATAGCCCGGTTCGCGCTCCCGTTTTGCACACGCCGACGGTACTCAATCTGGCCATTGACGCGGAAAAGCTATTGCAGCTCTGTGGCCAAATTCTCACTTCCTGCGGGGGAGCTATCTACGAGCGCACCGAGTTTCAGCGGGCCTATGTTGGCGAACAAGGCGTCACGCTGGTTTTGAAGGATTTGCCCACCGGCGAGGAGTTTCGGCTGGGATCCCGCCTTGTGGTGGATGCTATGGGAACAGTCTCTCCCATTGCCCAGCAGCTCTACCGCCATCGGGCTTTTGATAGCGTCTGCCCCACGGTGGGGGCTACCATTGCGGGGGGGTTTGAGCCAGGGGTATGGGATCCCCAATTTGGGGACATTCTGGCCAGCCATGGGGACATCAGCCGCGGTCGGCAACTCATTTGGGAGCTGTTCCCCGGGCCAGGCGAAGATCTCACCTTCTACCTGTTCCACTACCACCAGGTGCATCCAGAAAACCCCGGATCCCTGCTGGAACTGTACGAAGATTTTTTCACTATTCTGCCGGAATACCGCCGCTGCGACCCAGAGCGCTTGCAGTGGAAAAAAGCGACCTTCGGCTATATCCCCGGACGATTTGGCCAGCCCCGGCACCCTGTTCGCGGCAGCGGGGCGGAGTCTTCGGAACCCTTTGACCGGATACTGCTCATAGGGGATGCGGCGGCTATGCAATCGCCCCTTAGCTTTACCGGCTTTGGATCCCTGGTGCGCAATTGCCCCCGCCTGTGCGATCTGCTGGATACGGCGCTGCGCCACGACCTGCTCAGGGCGGCGGACTTAGCCCAGATCCGGGCCTACCAGGGCAACTCGGCCGTCACCTGGCTCTTCTCGCGGGGGATGATGGTGCCCACCGGCAAGGTGCTGCCCCCCGAGCGCATCAATGCCACTCTCAACAGCTTTTTCGGCATTCTCGCCACCGAGCCGCCGGAGGTGGTGGACGATTTCATCAAAGACCGGGCTGGCTGGCTGGCCTTTAACCGCATGGCCATCAAAGCTGCCCTGCAAAACCCACGGCTGCTGCTGTGGATCTGGGAGGCCGTAGGGGCCAAAGGCTTTGCCCAGTGGCTGCCCACCTACTTCAGCTATACCGGCCTGGCCTTGACCTCTGCTTTGTTCAGGGGCTGGCTTCCAAATCTGCTGCGTCGCCTGCAGCCCTGGCTAGAAGCGCGTTACCCCCGCCTGTGGCTGCGCTGCCTGCAGTGGAGCTACACCCTCACGTATGGGGTAGGGCAGCCGCGCATCCAGTTTCAACTCCCCCCCACTCAAGAAAAGACCCAAGACGCAATACCGACTTGGGTAGAGGAGAGGGCTTGAGCTGGTGGCGCGGTCGGAGAATGCGGCCACGCCAGTTTTTTGATGCCTGTGCTATTGCTTGCCTCAAGTCACAATCTTCAATGTCTGCTTCAATGTCTGCAGAAAAGGCAGGTGACAATACAGCCTGTTCACAAACTGGGGGATACAAAAATCGTGTTTCCGAGGCTTGACCCCAACGAGGTTTAAAACAAGCAGGTTTATAGTCATTTTAAACAGAACTGAAAGATTTCTGTTGTATTGCTTCCTAACTCCCCTCTCCCTTTGGGAGAGGGGCTGGGGGTGAGGGA
>NZ_JANSHW010000297.1:0-4115 GCF_047461815.1 Synechococcus sp. R6-10 | reverse complement strand
GTCCACCTCCATCACCACTTGGCTAAGCTGAGTGGCGTATTCCCCAACCAAAGCCAACTCCCGAGCGAGGTTTTGGGTTTCACTGGTGGCTTGATCGGTGAAAAACTGGGGAAGTTGGGTGGTTTCTCTGAGGCGTTGGGTAAATTGCTTGAAGCGGAAAGAAAAGTTGCTCGCCATTGCCGGTGCGGTAGCCTCGAAGATCAGGGGAATGCCGATGGTTGGATTTCACAGGGCTTGGATTGCTTCCAATCTACTTGGATTGCTTCCAATCTAACATTGAGCTACAGCTTTTGCGGAAGCTTGCCTTAGGTGGGATCGGGGGGAGTTTCAGGGGCCGGCATGGCAACTTCCCCAGAGGGATCCCGCTTCTCGGATTCCGGCTGGGGGTTTTCTGCCGCTCTGTTTTTAACCTTGTCTTTTTGGTCTTTCGAGGTGCCTTCTGAATCCTGGCCGGAGATGCGGCGCAGCAGCCGTTGCAGGAGTGGGCTGCGGCGATTGCCGAGGACGGAGAAGCGGCTTTCAATCTCCTCGACGGGGACGGGATCCATTTGGGCCAGCTCCGGCTCGCTGAGGAGGAGTACCCGTATCGTTGCAATGGGGATCTGCAAGAATAGGTTGGATCCCCAAAATCCAAAGGCAGCTATGGCTAGGCCTGCCAGACGGGTGCCGTTGCCAGGGGTGAGCGGGGCAAAGAGGGGGGCAAAGTCGTAGAGGCGCTCACCGACTTCCAGCATCAGGATTGCCGCCAACAGCGTCAAAATCTTATGTTCGGGGCTGAGGAAGGCGGCCAAGATGCGGCGCTGCTCGAGGGTGAGTTCTTCTGGGGGGACAGAAGCCACCCACACGCTAAAGATGTCAAACGGTTTGCGCCACTGCATAGCAAAGACCGGCCCAATGCCCACCACGGCCACCCAAGCCTGCTCCGCCCCCACCGGCAGGAGGGGATCCCCTGTGGCCAGCCCGATCAGGGTCAGCCCCACCCACAAGGGGAAGAGGAGGATGCCGGCGGCATGGATCCAGAGGAAAGGTTCCTGCCAATGGCTGCGCATGGGGAGATGCCAAAAGGGACAGGGGAGAGCAGGGCTAGGGGCGGGATTTGTCCACCACTTCCAATTCTGTGAGGCGGAAGGTGACTAATTTGTCCCAGTTGCCGCCTTCAAAGAGGACAGCGGCATGGTTGTCGGTAACCCGCTGTACCTGGCCCTCAAAGCAGTAGTAGGTGTCGTTGGGGTTGATGACCCGCACGGCAACGCCGGGGTAGATCGGGGGAAGGGCTTCGAGGAGGGTTGGGGTTGGAGTCGTGTTCACGTTTCAGCTATCCTCTTTTTTTGCAGAAGCTCTGCCTTACTATTATGGGGGAAAGCCCCTCTCTTGCCGAGTCTCCCCCTCGTTGAGCTTCTTCCCACAGCGGTTCGCCGAGGGTTGGGCAATGGCTGAGGTGTGGCTGCCAGCCCGCTAACGGGAAAGGAGCCTGTACTGCAACTTCGACGGTCAACCCAGCTCCCCCTCAAGGCCCCAGACCATGGCTACCGGCGCACAGTCTTCCCCCTCCCAAATCTGGCATGTGTTGGTGATCGATGATGAACAAGGACGGCGGGCTGTGGCCCTCAGTGCTGCCACCTATTCCATCGGCAGGGATCCCAGCAATGCGATTGTCATCGATTCGGCGGCGGTTTCCCGGCAACACGCGCTGCTGCTGCGGCTACCCCAAAAAGATGGCCAGTATACCTACCGGCTGCTGGACGGCAATATCGAGGGCAAGCGCAGCACCAACGGCGTCTCGGTGAATGGGCAGAGATGTTTGAGCTGGGATCTCAAGGATGGGGATCAGATCCTGTTGGGGAATCAGGTGCGGATGCAGTACTGCATTCGCCAGTTGTCAGACGAAGATTTTCAGCGGTATCTCCAGTCTGTAAGCTTTCGCAGCGTGAAGGCGGAGGTGGTGGATCGGCGCTCCACAACCATGCAGCGGTTTGATCCGCCCTCGATGCAGGCAATTTTGCCCCAAGAGGAAACGACGGAGAGAATTGACGTAAAGCCTCAACGCCGCAATCCGCTGCGGCTGCTGTTCCAGACGCTCTGGGGGCGTTTGAGGGGGAAGCTGAGATAACTTAACCCTCGGGGATGCCCACCCGTTCTGAGTCTGGGAGCGATGACGCGGTCTCGTCGGCGCCGCCTTTGCGCTCTTGCTCTGACGCTTCTGCCTGCAAGTCCAGGAGGGAGGGGGAGTTGGCTTCCCCAATCAACACTCCCCGCAGCCAGAGGGGAGCGACAAAGGTGGTGGCAATCACCATGACGATAATGCTGACATCGAGGGCATCGGAGAGAACTCCACTGGCGGCTCCCACGCCGGCAAACACCAGGCCCACCTCACCCCGGGGAATCATGCCCACTCCGATGGCGTAGCGGTTGATGCCCGGCTTGCCAAAGGCCCCCAAGCCTGCTGCCAGCTTGCCCACAATGGCAACTCCGATCAAGAAGACGGCAATGATCAGCCCCTCTCGGTTGACGGGGAGGGTGGGGTTGAGTACGGCAAGGTTGGTTTTGGCCCCAACGCAGACGAAGAAGATGGGCACCAGTAGGTCGGAAATGGGCTTGATCTGTTCTTCCAGCTCTTGCCGTTTCTCGGTTTCGGCCAAGATTAAGCCAGCGGCAAAGGCGCCCAAAATCGCTTCTAGATGAATGATTTGCCCTACATAAGCCAGCAGAAAGGCCAGCACAAGGGCGGGCAGAAGGGGGTTACCTCGGGTCTTCAGGCTGTTGAGAAGGGCCACAAAGTAGGGGCTGAGAAGGCGCCCCAAAACAATGGAGCCGACCAAGAAGACGATGGCACTGAGGATGATGATGCCGATATCGGAAAGGTTGACTTCTCCGTTTTTGGCCAAGCCCGCCACCACGGCCAAGATGATGATGCCCAACACGTCATCCAAGACGGCGGCGCCGATGATCACCTGTCCTTCTGGGGAGGTGAGTTTTTGCAGCTCGGCCAAGACGCGGGCGGTGATGCCGATGCTGGTTGCTGTGAGGGCAGCGCCGGCAAATACGGCGGGGATAACGGGCACATGAAACAGGTAGAGTAGGCCCAGGGTTCCGGCCAGGAAGGGCACAGCAACGCCGATGACGGCTACGGCTGCGGCTTGAGGGCCAACCCGCAACAGCTCGGCCAGATCGGACTCGAGGCCGATTTCAAACAAGAGGATGATCACCCCGATCTCGGAGAGGATGTCGATGATCTGGCTTTGGGAGGAGAACACCTGTACCAGGGATCCCTCGTCGAGTCCGGCAGTGGCTTGCAGAAATTGCATCAGTGCTGAGGATTGAGCCAAGGTGTGCAGCTCTTGGCCGGAAACTTGTCCTTCTGGGAAGACAAGCAACCCCAGAGCGGAGGCCCCTACCGCGACGCCCCCCAGCAATTCTCCCAGCACCGGCGGAAAGCCGAGGCGAACGGCGATTTCTCCGGCAATACGGCTGGCCAGATAGATGACCACCAGAGCCATCAGCACCGCCGCCAAGATCAGGGGTAAAAGATTGGCAGCCCCTTCCGGTTCAAGGGGGGCAGCGGCTTCAACAGCAAGCAACACTGAATCTAGGTTGTTCAACAGCAAGATCTCACCCTCAAATGATGAACAGCTTTTTGTCTCGGGCCGGCCCTGGTGGGAACGCTGCCGTTCCCATTCCTTTCGCCCTTCTGCTGGAAGACTGTTACAGAAGCTAACCTCCCTTGGGAACTGTTGGCAACGCCCAGGTAGGTACTCTTATACTCCAGATAATTGATAATTATCTGGAGTATTGTCTCCACAGACGTTCCCATGAGCAGGACGAAGCCCTTACCACTTCCTCTCCTGGAAAACCCCTCAGAACCGGCAATCCAGGACAAGCTGCTCCTCAGGAGGAAGCCTCGCCTTGGCCCGGTGCAGGGTTGGATCCATCCAAATCGGACGATGGCCCAGACAGATCCAGAGGATTAAAGCGGTTCATGGCTGTCCTCAGTCCCTCTTGCAAGCAGCACTCCACGGCCTCTACCGCCGTATTCAACACCCGCTCCAGCACCTCTTGTTCTGCAGGCGCAAATCCCCCCAACACATGCCCGACCACATCTTGGCTGCCCCTGGGTT
>NZ_JANSHW010000296.1:0-2701 GCF_047461815.1 Synechococcus sp. R6-10 | reverse complement strand
ATCAGGGCTGACATGGCGTCAGAACCACAGCCAACGACTCTCGCGGGGCTTGTGGCGCGGACTTGGGGCGTCTCGGAGCGGACGATGTATCGCGCGATGCGGGTGGGGCGTGTGCTGCAGCAACTGGAGACCGTCTCTCCCGACGCTTGCGCGGTTCTGCGGGCGCACAAAGACGCGCTGTCGGGCGTTGTGACCTATCTGCCGTTGATTCCGATGCGTCTTCTGCCATATGTTGCGTGGCGTGTGGCGCAGGGCGAGCGGTCGCTGGGGCGCGTGGCGCGCGAGTTGCTCCAGACGCCGCTGCTCAAAGGCGCGGAGCGCACGCGCCTTGAACGCGCGGTCGCCCGTTGCCGTCGCGGGACTGCCCCCGCCGCTGCCCAGCACTTGCACACGCTGGGCAGCGTTCTCAGTGAGATGCGGGCGATTGCGAGGCGAATGGGCAATAACGCGCTGATGGCGTTGATAGAAGACGCTCAATCCGCGTGCGACGCGCTCGGTATCATTGTGGGCTGATAGATGGCATGACGCACGAGAAGTTGTATCGGGGTGTGTACGCCCGCTTGTCGGGCGAGCCAGCACGCGCGTTTGACGCCTATCTTCTCTATCGCGATACGCTGTCGGTCGATGCCGTGTGTCGGGAGTTGGGCGTCTCGCCAGAGCAAGTCGAGCGTTGGCGACATGACTTTCACTGGGACAAGCGCGTGCGGGTTCACTTGGCGGAAGTGCGTCAGCGGGGGATGGCGTTGTCGCGCGCACGGCTGATGGCAGGCGCGGTGGAGGCGGTGCGCTTGTTGCACAGCGTGGTGGTCGACGAGACCGCCCCCGTGCGCGAACGCACTCGGTGTGCGGAGCTGTTGCTCACGATGGTCGGGTATCTCAACGCCAAGTAGACCTGCACATCATGCGCCGCTTCGTCGTATTTAAGATGTGGTGGGAGGGATGACGATTATGGGCTTGAAGCGGATACGGCTCCAACGAGGGCTGACTATGGAGGTCTTAGCGCACAAAGCGAGCGTGTCGCCGCGCGCGATCTACATGTTGGAACGGTACGGGCTACCGCCGAAGCGACGGGAGACGCTGGAGAAAATCGCGCGGGTGTTGGGCGTGGAGCCTGACGAACTGCTGTCGGACGCCGAGAACACAGAGATAACGCATGCGGTACAATAAAAACATGTGGGGTGAGCCGACGGGTGACGCGCTGCCCCACAGGGTATAATAGTGAAACCGACAGGTGTTGGCAGCACCTGTCGGTCAACAAGGGGTCACAGACCCAAGGTAGTCAGCTAATGTAATTATACCCCGTCTGTGCCCCCTTGTCAACACTAGCGCCCTCTTTTGGGGCGTATTCACACCGCCATTTGGGAGTCAAAATCATGTCAAGACTCAAAGAACTACTGGACAGAACGGGCATTCCGCGCTACCGCTTGGCGCGTCGTGCTGGCGTTAGCCCAGCAACGCTCATCGTGTGGGAACGCGACGGAGTCGCTCCGAAACGGCGAGAGACCTACGAGCGACTGGCACGGGTGCTTGGGGTAGACCCGAAAGAGCTGCTGGAAATCGCGAGGGATACTCAGGGGGTGAGCGACGCATGACGCGCCGACACACCCCCAATCGGCTCACGCTGGACGCAATTCTACCCCACTTGCGCACAAAGCGCGTGAGCAAGCGCAACGGCGAACGGCATGTGCTGGCGCACTGCCCTGCGCATGACGACGCCAATCCGAGCCTGAGCCTGACCGAGAAAGCGGACGGCACGCTGCTGTGGAAGTGCTTCGCGGGCTGCTCACAGGACGCCGTGCGCGAGGCGTTAGAGCGACTGGCTGACACACAACCCGCAACCGCACAACCGATTGCCCCCCGCAACGGGCGCACTGGAAAGCGAAGCACACCCCCATACCGACCTGTGCGCCTTGCGGAACTCGCTGAAGCCAAGCAACTGGACGCCGAGAAATTTCGCGCGTGGCATGCGCACGAGATCCCTGCTGGACACGCGCCCGAAGCCCCCGACGGCGGTATTGAAATCCCCTACCTCAAGCGCGAAGGCGACCTGCACACGATACAATACCGCCTAACGCTGGAGAAAGTGAACGGGGTAGCCCGCTTCAAGTGGCGCAGTGGCGACACGCGGATTCTCTACGGACTGTGGCGATTGCCCGAATGGGGCGACGCTGACACCCTCTACCTGTGCGAGGGTACAAGCGATACTTGGACTCTGTGGCATGCCGACCTGCCTGCACTGGGCATACCGAACGCAACCACTTGGAAATCCGAGTGGTGGCGCGAGGTGGAGGGTTTCGAGCGAATCGTGCTAATTCCCGACGCCGACAAAGCAGGCAAAGACTTGGCAAAGACACTCGCCGAGACCTGCCCTGACTCGCTTCGCGAGCGCGTGCTGGTGCTGCAGCTGCCCGAAGGCGTCAAAGACGCGAACGAACTCTGGCAACGCGAGGGCGCGAACGCCGAGCGGTTCCGCAACGCGCTTGCCGAGTGCGCCACTTTCTCACTTTCTCACTTTCTCACCCTTAATACCTCTGAGAAAGTGAGAAACTGGCAAGCCGAGCCGATAGACCTTGCAGAGGCGACGCCTCGCCCTGTCGAGTGGCTGGTCAAAGACCTAATCCCTGCACGGCACGCAACGAACCTCTACGGCGACTCTGGCACAGGGAAAAGCCTAATCGCCCTCTACCTCGCGCTGTGTGTG
>NZ_JANSHW010000295.1:0-1229 GCF_047461815.1 Synechococcus sp. R6-10 | reverse complement strand
GCCCTCTTGGCTAAGGGCGTCTTCTTCGGCCTTGAGGCGCAGCAGGCCCCAAGTAGAAAGATAGGTGTAGAGCTCCACAGCCTGGTTTTTTTGCTCTTTTAGCCTTTCTGGATCCCTGGTTTGCGCTCTGAGCTGGCACAGGGATTCGTAAACGGGCTTGGCCAATGTACGCGGGTCAAAGCTATTCATAAAACCTCCCTCCTAGGTTGAGATCTAGTTCAAAGACAGCTCCACAAAGCCTCGGCCCAAGCTTTCCTGGCCGCCAATCTGCATAATCTGGTTGGATTGCAGCAGATCTCGAAACTCTTTCATTGCCTCCTCAGAACTGCCATTTGCTTGGGCTGTAACCCCCCAGGTAAAGTACATCAAGCTGTCAGGAGGAATGGCCTCTTCATAGCGGAAGCCTCCTTCCACAACCTTGTCCTCGCTAAGCTTGACTTTCACCTGCCGCCACAGGCTCATTTGAATTAGGGTGGCACAGTGCTGATCTGGTAAAACAATCACGCGACTGATATTAGGATCTTTGGTGTAGCTCTTCCATTCCGACCATTGTCGAAGACCCTCTTTGAGAATGGCATCTTTGAGGTAGATAGGCTGGTTTGTTCCCAAGTTGGTGCTATAGGGATCCGGCACTGACAGATTCTGGCCTGTTAGCCGCAGCCAGCGCTTGAGCAGAAGCGGGCAGCTTATCCACACCACCCCGTGGCTGAGGGAGGGCACCGGGATCCAAAGCAAGGAGCCATCTCCAATCCAAATGGATCCCTGGGTCAGCTGATCCCCTTCCCCAATTTCGTTGCCAAAGAGCTCAAATTTTTTGTCTTTATCGGCCACGCTGGCCCGCAACCTGCCCCGAATGGTGCTGGAAGGGATGTAGGGCAAATGGGTGTGGGATTCGCGGGCAATCCCCAAGAGGTTTCCTTCTTGGGTGGTGCCGCCGGTGTGCAGGGGAGTCAACAGATGGAGGTAAACGATCTGAAAAGGCATACAAATCTCTCCTTTTTTGAGTAAGCATTGGAGGGTTGAAAGCAAAACTCAGTTCGCCCAAGGCAGCCATAAGAGCTCGCTATAGCCCAACAGCCGCCAGCGGTGGAACACGTTGAGCCGGCCATCTTCCAGCTCGGGCTCTTCTTGGTTGAGGGGGGCCGGTTGCTCTAGGTAGTAGACGCTACCAGGGGGCGCGGCAAAAACTTGGGGGGCAGGCAGGCTCATCTGCCGCTGCTCTTGGGGGC
>NZ_JANSHW010000294.1:0-3042 GCF_047461815.1 Synechococcus sp. R6-10 | reverse complement strand
GGCAACCCGCCGTGGCTCAGACGGAAACCCGAGTTTGGAGCGGAACCGGCCAAATTTTGAGCGGCCAGGGGCAGGGGGCGACGGTGCAATTGATCTTGGAAACGGGTGGCGGGCGTATCTGGAGCCAATCGGGGCCGGCTTTGGATGCACCCTTTTCCGGCGGCCATATTTCGGTAACCAGCGGTGATGGCACCTGGCAAATCCAATCGCAAGGGGATCAGTTGTTGGTTACCTTTTACCGCGGCGAGCAGATCATCCGCTGGCAACTGCGGCCCATGGGCGAGATCCCCAGCTCTTCCCCTTCTACGCCATCCAGCTCCCTGAGCAGTGACCCCGCTCAGCCTGTAGCGTTGCCTGTCCAAGAGCTGGTGATTCCAATACTGAAGAATTTGCCCGGCAACCCCTGAGGGATCCCTGCCCCGCCGGTTCTCGACCCATGAAACCTGGTGCGTTGGCCGCTGGGGCTATCAAACCTGTGGCCACTGGAATGGGCTGGGATGATTTTGGGGGCGGTGGGCCTGGGGATCCTATCCCATCGGCAGTTAGCCCGCCCGTTGTTTAGCTGAGCAGCGGGACACAGGGCAGGGGCAGTTGAGCCGCTGCCGCCGCATCCAGCAACCACAGCAGCCGTCCTCTGGGGTTTACGCGCTGGCAGGGTAGATGAGCTGCGGTGGTCAGCGCCTCTTTCACGATGGGGGCTTTGTTCGCTCCGGTTACCAGGAACACCACCTGGGCTGCTTGGTTCAGAACAGGATAGGTCAAGGTTAGACGCGGCTCCTGCCCTTTTTGCCCCACTGTCACCCAGCGGTGCTGCACCTGCAGAGCGGCGGTGTCGGGAAACAAGGAAGCTGTGTGGCCATCTTCCCCCACTCCCAGCCATACCAGGTCGAGAGAAGGGCACTCTGTACCGAAAATCTGCCGCAGGGTCGCCTCGTATTCGGCAGCATCGCGAAGGGGATCCCCCGCTTGGGTGGGCATAGGGAAAACTTGAGCCGCCGGGATCCCGATCTGCTGCAGCAGGGTTTCTCGTACCATGCGGTAGTTGCTCTCAGGGTGATCCGGGGGAACATAGCGCTCATCCCCCCAGAACAGCCAGGTTTGTTGCCAAGGGATCCCTGGGGTTTGGGCCAGGGCAGCATACAGCTTCTTGGGGGTGCTCCCTCCCGCCAAGGCCACCGTAAAGCGTCCCCGCTCGCGAATGGCAGCGGATGACCGACCTTGCCAAATCTCGATGGCCCGTTGGATTAAGACGGGGCCCTCCGGAAAGATCTCCAACTGGAATCCCTGCATACACCGAAGCCCTACTGCCGACCTATGCTGGGTCAGCCGACCTGCACCAACACTTTACCGAAGGGATCCCCTAAGCGGGGCAAACACTAGGAAGCCACCGCCAGCTCTTTGGCTTCTGCCCGAATTTGCTCGTAGAGGGCGCGCAGCTTCAGGCCCACGATGACCTGGATCAGGCCAGAGCCATTGCGGGATCCCGGGTATTCCGGGTGCTTGCGCAACAGTTCCGTCAGCTCGCCATAGTAGCGGGTGGACAGGTTGCTCAGGTGGTTCTCGATGTAGATGACCTCTTCCAGCTTGTCGAAGGTGCCGTCGATCTCCAGAATCGAAACCGGGTGCTCAAAGTAGGTGGAAGGGCCATAGTGGAGGCGGATCCCCGGGTAGGAACAGGTCAGCTTTTTGCCGCAGGGGATCCAATCAATGGTGGAGCCTTCGTCAAAGAGATAAACATGGTCGAAGTACTTCACCCCTTCCCGCTGGATCAGCCGCACCCGCAGTACTTTGTGCTCTGGATCCAGCTCCGGCAACAACTGGGTAGGCAAAACCTCAATGACGGCATCGGCGTACTGCTTCTGCACATCGACATAGGCTTCAAAGTCCGGGCGGCGAGCCTCGATTGAGCGCAACACATCTTCGTAGGTGTGGCCCCGCTCCGCCATGTCCCGCTTCACTTTCCAAGCAATCTTGATCTCTGGGGCCAGATCCAAGTACACCTTGAAGTCCAGCAGCTGGCGCACCCGCTCGTCATACATGGGATGCAGCCCCTCCAGGACGATGATGCGGTTGGGCTCCACCAGCTCCGGTGGGTCAATCAGCCCCGTCTCGTGGTTGTAGATGGGCTTCATCACACTTTGGCCGTTCTTAAGCGCCTTGGCCTGCTCGTACATCAGGTCGAAGTTGTTGGCGCGGGGATCCAGCGCCGTGATGCCCTTCTCTTTGCGCTGGTAGCGATCCAAGGAGTGATAGTCATCCAGACAGATGGTGGTAATCAGATCCCGGCCAAATAGATCCCCCAGCCGGCGTAAAAAGGTGGACTTGCCACAGCCAGAATCTCCGGCGACACCAATCATCACAACACGATCAGGACTGCTTGCCATGGGAACTCCTTGGGGACGGGCAGGGCAAAACTGAGAAAAAGGCTCTAGAAAGTTACCAACTGTTACGGTCTTGCATGATACCAAATAAAGCCGTTACATCACAAGCCGCTGGCAGGCCAGAGCTGTGGGCACCCTAAGCAACAATTTAACAAAAAATCCATATTTTTGGCCGATGAGCTTGGCCGGGATTATTTTTCCGGGGTTGCCGCTCTCAGGACGGCCTGGGGGGCTGGCGAAGGTCGTCTGCTTCTCCTCTGACAAGTTCCATTTGAGCAGCCGGGCTGCTGTGGTGTTTGCTATTTTGCTATATGTAAACTCATTTCCTCCCAGTGCCAGGAGCAGATCGCAGGTATGGTTGCCAGCGCAGAAAAGCGAGAGGTTGTCGTCAATCTGTATCGTCCCAACGCACCGTTGATCGGCCACTGCGTGGAGACCTACTCCATTGTCGGTGAAGGAGCACCCGGACTGACTAAGCACATTGTGCTCAGCTTGCCGGATCCCAACTACCGCTACCTAGAAGGGCAAAGCGTTGGCATCATTCCTCCTGGCGAAGATGCCAAGGGCAAGCCCCACAAGCCCCGCCTCTACTCGATTGCTTCCACCCGCTTTGGCGATGATGGGGAGGGGCGCACCGTCTCTTTGAGTGTGAAGCGGGCCG
>NZ_JANSHW010000293.1:0-10559 GCF_047461815.1 Synechococcus sp. R6-10 | reverse complement strand
CCCATTCTCTATGCCCTAGGAGAATGTCCCAATTGGCAACAGCCAGCTATTGCCATCGTCGGCACCCGCGCCCCTACGGCCTACGGTCGACAGTGGACCCAGAAAGTCAGCGCTGCCCTGGCGGAAGCTGGCTGTGTGGTGGTCTCGGGGCTGGCAACGGGGATCGACGGCATTGCCCACCAGGCCTGTCTGGATGCCGGCGGCAAGACGGTGGCCGTGGTGGGAACGGGGGTGGACAAAGTTTACCCAGCTCACCATCAAGCTCTCTACCGGCGCATCCTGGCCCAAGGGGCCATCCTCAGCGAATATCCCCCCGGCACGCCACCGGCCAAGGAGCATTTTCCCCAGCGCAACCGCATCATTGCCGGCCTCTGCCGCGCCACTTTGGTGATGGAGGCTCCGGAAACCTCGGGAGCGCTAATTACTGCTCACCTGGCCAACCACTACGGTCGGGAAGTGTATGCCCTGCCGGGGAACATCGACACGGCAGCAGCCCGCGGCTGCCTGCAGCTCATCCGCGACGGCGCCGGCATGATCCTGGGGATCGAGGAGCTGTTGAAAGACTTGGGCTTAGTTCAGGGATCCCCTGTGCTAAAGCAGCCCTCGTCCACTGGCCCCAGCGATCCCCAACAGCAACTGCTCTGGCAGCTGCTAGGGGAGGGCATCCTCAGCCTCGATGCCCTGGCCCAGGCTAGCCAGATGGATATTGCCACCCTTTCCAGTACCCTGCTGCTTATGGAATTGGAAGGCTGGCTGGTACAACTGCCGGGGATGCGCTACCAGCGGGCTCGCTGAGGCTGGATCCCTGCACTGCTTCTCCGATAGGAGCACGGCAAGCGGGATCCTCGTGGCGGGGGTTGTTCACATAGGTGCTGACCGGATAAGCCGCCATGGCTTCTGCTGGGTAGGGGCGGAGCAAGGGCAAAAGCAGCTTGGGATCCTGCACCTGGGGATCCAGCCAGAGGTCGTAGTCGTTTTCCGTCAAAATCACGGGCATCCGCTCGTGAAAAAGCTGCATCAGACGGTTGGCAGCGGTGTTGAGGATGGCACAGGTTTCCACCTCCACCCCCTCTGGACTGCGCCAGCGTTCCCAAATCCCGGCAAAGGCAAATACCGGTCGATCCAGCAGGTGAAACCAGTAGGGTTGTCTGCCCTTCTTGGCCGTACCTGAGTCGGCCCACTCGTAGAAACCATCGGCCGGGATCAAGCAGCGACGACGGCGGAAAGCTTCGCGGAAAGAAGGCTTCTCAGCTACTGTCTCAGCTCGGGCATTGATCCAGCCGGCCTGAGGAGCTCGGCTCCAGCTGGGGATCAAGCCCCAGCGAAAATGGGTTGCCTCGCGCTGAAGGGATCCCGCCACCACCGCCAGCACCGGCTGAGAAGGAGCGATGTTATACCGGGGGACAGCTGCCCTTTCTTGGGCTGCCGCCGGCAAGCCGAAATGCTGCATCAGCACTTCTGGGGCCACTGCCAGGCTAAACCGTCCACACATGTTTGTCCCCCAGTCGCTCACCCCAAATGGCCTGCCGACAGGATCCCCTAAACCTTGGTGGAAATGCCCAGCAGTTGCAAGATCCCGCGCAGGGGAATCTCCACCCACTCGGGGCGGTGGTTCAACTCATAGCCCAGCTCGTAAATGGCTTTTTCCAGCAGATAGGCGTCCAACAACACCTCTATCTCTTGCAGGCTGCGGGGCAAAAAAGCCGCTTGGGAAGCCACCTGCAGATATTCGGCCAAAAAGCCCGCGCAGACCCAGCGGTGCCAAAACTGGGCCCACCGCATCATGTCGGGGCAGTGGTCGGCGCAGACCAAGCCGCTCTCCAGTTGCTGGCGCAAAGCTGTGTGGACAGCATAGTGGAAGGATCGCAGCATCCCCGCCACATCCCGTAAGGGGCAACGCTTGAGACGCCGTTCGCCCAAAGAGCGGGCCGGCTCCCCTTCAAAGTCGATGATGACAAAGTCTTTGCCGGTAAACAGCACCTGGCCCAGGTGATAATCCCCGTGGCAGCGGGTACGCAGGGCGGTGATCTTCCGCTCCAGGATCAGGCGGAAGCGGCTCATGATTTCCCCTTCTTGGTCGCAAACAGCCCGAGCCAAGTTGGCCTCTGCTTCCGGCAGCTTGGGGAGCTGCTTATAAGGACTCCGTCCCGCTGACGCGAACAGCAGCGGAAACACCTGCCCCACCAAGTTGCGCATGGACTGGTAAACGGAGCGCTGGTACAGGCTGGAGAAAGGCTCTGGGGCAAAGTCTTTGTTCTCCGTATCGGCAGCCAGGGCGATGTGCAGCTCGGCGGTGCGCTTGGCCAAGATCCGCACCGATTCTAGGTAGCTGCCGATGGTGGCGTAGGCCAGCTCCGGCAAGGGCTGTTGGGAAAGCTCCAAGAAGGATCCCTGCGGCACGGGCACGGGATCCACCTCTTGGTAGTGAACCAGCACCGCCTCAAAAAATTGCCCCAGGCTGTCCAGGGTGTAGTGCCAGGCATCTCCCTCGTTGGGGATGTACTCCTGCAAAATGGCCAGGGTAATGGGCTGATCGGCGGGATCAAACCCACGGGCCCCGCGACGACGGCGATACTCCAGGGATCCCAGCAGCCGTGGCACGCGCACCTGGGGATGGTGCTCCAGCAGGTAGCGGCCTATCTCCAGCTCTGGGTTTACCCCCTCGGCCACCCGGTGGTAGAGCTTGAGGAGGTAGTGGTTGCCATAGACAACGGAGGTGTAGCTCTGCTCCGCCTTGAGGAGGCGGGGTTCCAGGTCATGCTCAAGGGCAGCAAAGCTAGTGGCCCAGAGCTCTCCCTGACGGTGACGCAGGCGGCCCTGCTGGGCAATTAGCTGCAGCAGCCGCAGCAAGAAGCTTTTGTCAGCCAGAGCGTTGAAAATTACTCCCGCCGGCCCTCCGGCCACTTGCACAGGGAGGATGACCGCCTGGGGCATCTCTAGGCGCAGGTGTACGGCTGCTTCTTGGGTGGCATAGCCCACAGGGAGAGAGTAGAGCTGCGTATCGCCCTCGATAAACTCGGCCTGGAGAAGCAAGATCTGGCTGCCCAGCAAGGACTCCTCTTCTCGGCGGCAGGGGATAGCCTGCAGGATATGGATCGCCTGGAGCTGGCGGTTTTGGGAGCCAAACCAACGACAGCGGTAGAGGTAGTCCGCCAAGACTGCCTCCAGCTGCTTTTGGCTTTCCCCTTGCAAGAGACTGTCCCAACTACCACTTTGAACAACCAGAGGACTACCACTTTGAACAACCAGAGGGACCAGGCGTTCCTGCTCCTCCGCTTTGCTGGGGCTGAGGTGGATGGTCTCCGTTTTGGGCTCAAGGGAAAACCAGTAAAAGGAATGGGGGCCTAGCGTTAGGAAATAGGGCAGTCGCCCAATAGGGGGAAACTCGGTGTGGCCAAAGATCTCCACCGGGATCAATCCTTCCCACGGCGATAGATCCAGCCCCACCCACTGGGCGTAGCGGGAGAGATTGGCCACCACCAAGATGCGCTCATCGCCAAAGGCCCGCATAAAGGCAAGCACCTTGCGATTTTCCGGGTGGAGCAGCTCAAAGGAGCCGCGGCCAAAAGCTTGGAATCGCTTGCGCACGGCGATGAGCCGCTTCATGGTCCACCACAGGGAATGGGGGTTGTTTCGCTGCGCCTCCACATTGACAGCTTCGTAGTGGTACTCGGCGTCGATGACGATGGGCAGGTAGAGCTTCTGAGGGTTGGCCCGCGAAAAGCCGGCGTTGCGGTCGGCGCTCCACTGCATGGGGGTGCGCACGCTATTGCGATCCCCCAGGTAGATGTTGTCCCCCATGCCGATCTCGTCCCCGTAGTAGATGACCGGCGTGCCGGGCAGAGAAAACAGCAGGCTGTTCATCAGCTCGATGCGGCGGCGGCTGTTGCCCAGCAGGGGGGCCAAGCGGCGGCGGATCCCCAGGTTCACCCGCGCGTTGGGATCCTTGGCGTACACCTGGTACATGTAGTCCCGCTCCTCGTCAGTGACCATCTCCAGGGTGAGCTCGTCGTGGTTGCGCAGGAAGAGGGCCCACTGGCAGATTTCAGGAATGGGAGGGGTTTGTTGCAGGATGTCAATGATGGGGAAGCGATCCTCCATCTGGATGGCCATAAACAGCCGTGGCATGAGGGGAAAGTGGAACTCCATGTGGCACTCGTCCCCATCGCCGAAGTAGGCCACAGCATCTTCTGGCCACTGGTTGGCCTCCGCCAGCAGCATGCGGCCAGGATACCTTTGGTCAATGTGTCGGCGCAGAGCCTTGAGAAAGGCATGGGTCTCCGGTAGGCTCTCGCAGGTGGTGCCCTCCCGCTCGTAGAGATAAGGCACCGCGTCCAGCCGCATGCCATCTACCCCCAAGCTCAGCCAAAAGTCCACCACCTCGAACATGGCTTTTTGTACGGCGGGGTTGTCGTAGTTGAGATCTGGCTGGTGGGAGTAAAAGCGGTGCCAGTAGTAGGCCTTGGCCGCTGAATCCCAGGTCCAGTTGGAGGCTTCAAAGTCTTGAAAGATAATGCGGGCCTCTTTGTACTTTTCGGGGGTATCGCTCCAAACGTAAAAGTCCCGCTCGGGGGTGCCGGGGGCAGCTCGTCTGGCCCGCTGAAACCAGGGGTGCTGATCCGAAGTGTGGTTGAGGATGAGCTCAATGATGACGCGGATCCCCCGCTTATGGGCAGCCTCCAGAAAGATCTTGAAGTCCTCTAGGGTGCCCAAGTCAGGGTGAACACTGGTAAAGTCAGAAACGTCGTAGCCGTCATCTTTTAAAGGCGAGGGGAAAAACGGCAGCAGCCAGACGGCTGTAATCCCCAGTTCTTGCAAGTAGTCCAGCTTTTCGGTCAGGCCCTGGAAGTCGCCCACGCCATCGCCGTCGCTGTCGAAAAAGGCCCGTGCCGGCAGCTCGTAGATGATTGCATCTTTGTACCAAAGGGGGTCGTGGGTGAGGGGGGAGATGAGGCTGCGCAGAGGGGCTCGGATCATCATGTCGGTCATGTCGGCAACAGAGACAGGATTGGGACACCTTGGCAACCCTAGCCGTTGAATGGGGATCCCCTCAATAGGCTACAGCCTTCTCTTGGGTGCCAGGGATCCCCGGCGTCGGTTCAGGCAATGCCACTCCGCTTCTGGGCTTCCTTGCGGGAGACGGCCACGTGGCGCAGGCCGGCCCGGAGCAACTCCTGCTCGATCAAGGCAAAAAACCGCTGCCGATCCCCGCTTCTCACCACCGCCAAATGATGGGCTTCCGCCAAGGCGATGGGGTAGCCAAAGCCCTTGTGCACTTGGCTCAGCACCCCTGCCAGAGCCCGCTGCAGCAACTCCGCATCCTGGACCACCCAAGCGGGAAACTCCAGGCGAGCAATTTCGGCTTGGCCCAGGGATCCCTCGCCAACATTGAGGTAACAACAGTGGACGTGGTGTTCCCCGAAGGCGTCCAACACGCTGGCGCCGCTGCGCCAAAGGGGGCTGCGCTCTCCCGGCTGCAGCAGGGATCCCCAAAAGACGCGATCCGGCAGGGGGGCAAAGGGATGGCAAGGGGGGGTTTTGTCGGCAAGGCAGTAGCGATAACATTCACAGCCCAGGTAGGGGCACAGCCCCAGGCGCAGGTAGTTAAGGGTTTCGCTGCTGCGAGAGGCGCTGATGTAGCCCACGAGAGGGATGCGGGCCGCCCGCAACTGCTCCAAGGTCGCCAGAATGGGATCCAACCAGGGGCGCCGGGCCGACTGGGGCAGAGGCTCCAGTCCCCAAGGGATTAGGGATCCATCCAGGAGCGCCAGCGTGGTGCGGCGACGGGGCACCGACAGAGCCAAACGAGCCAGCTCCTCCAGTTCCGCTTGGGAGCGTCGTAAGGCCAGTATCTCTTCCAGCCCCAACGAGGACTCCGTGCCGCTGGTAGGATTGCGTTCACCTGGAGCGCGCTGCGGGCGAGAGTCTCGCCGGTTAAGGGGGGCCCTCGGCAACCCTTCTGCCCGCGGTTCCGAGAGAGGGGAGTCTGAGCGGTTTTGCTGGGCAAGGGGCCCATCTCCATACAGCAGCAGGGGCTGGCTGTCCAACAGCGGCCACTCCTGGGTGCCGTAGTGGAGAACCACGCGCCCAACATTGATCAGCGAGCAATAGGCAATCTCGTGATGGCTGGGCAAAATCTGGGATCCATCCGTGGCCACCACCGTGTGTCGCCCCTGCAGAGGCTCGACCTTGGGCAGGGATCCCCAGGCTTCCGGCGGCTCGGCGGGGCTGGCGCAAACAAACGACAGATGGGATCCCCACTCCACCCAGCGGGACTGCCAAACCTGCGGCTCCTGCTGCCAGCGCTCGAAAACTTGCCAGGCTTGGCGGAGGCGTTCTTGGCTGGCTTTCGACTCCTGTTGCAGGTGCCGGGTGAACGCAGGAATTTGCCCGCTCAGCTTAACCAGATCCAACATGATGGCCGCATCAGCCCTGCATGGCAATACGGCTGCCAGAAGCGGAAGAAGCCACATCTTGTCCTTCTGAGGAGTTGAGCAGCTCTTCCAGCGGAAACTCCCCGTAGACCTCGCTGCTGTTGTTGGGACTCTCCTGCAGGCGAACCCGATGCAACTGCACCCCCAGCTCCCGCAGGGGCAGAGTTAGCAGCCGCTGGATGTAGAGGGCGATGTTTTCGGCAGTAGGCACCACCTGGGCAAAGTAGGGAATGTCTTTGTTCAAAAAGGTGTGATCCAGCGGCTTCACCACCTGCTCCTCGATCAGCCGCTGCAGGGCCGCCAAGTCCACGATCATCCCCGTGCGCGGGTCGATGGATCCCTTGACGGTGATCTCCAGGCCGTAGTTGTGGCCGTGGCCGTGGGGACGGGCACAGAGGCCGTAGATGGCGCTGTTTTCTTCAAAACTCAGGTGATCCAGAGCCAAGCGGTGGGCGGCGCTGAAATGGGTGGCAACAGTCAAGTAGGCTTGCATGGCTTCTCCTCGGTATTCGGCCCAAAGCTCAGGATCTTCGTACAGACGGACGCTGGTTAGGGGCAAGGCATCGGCCAGGCGTTGCCAAATCACGTAAGCGATAAACTCGGTAGTGGGCAAGGTTTGGGCAAACTCCGGCCAAGCTTGATTTAGATAAGCAAAGTTGAGATCTTGAATCACCCGCTGCCGGATCACCTGCTTCACCTCCGAGAGGTTGAGCACCATCCCATAGTCATCCACCTCACCACTCATGCCCACCTCCAGCACATAGTTGTGGCCATGGCCGGGAAAACGGGCATTTGGGCCAAAGCGGGCTAAGTTCTCGGCTTCTGAGAGTTCGGGCAACCAGTACCGATGGCTGGCGGCAAATTGCGCACGGCGGTAGATTGTACAGATTCTGGACATGAGTGGAGAGGAGAGCATCTGCCGGGGGATCCACCCTTTAGCTTGACACACTCCCCGGCCCAGAGGGTGGAAATTCTCAGCGGCCCTCAGCCTACCCTCCCAGTGGTCTTGCCGTCATCTCTGTCCTGCGCCAGGTCAGGCACTTGCCCTGCCGACCGGGTCGGCCTGTGCATACCCTCATTTCCCAGAAAGCATTTCGAGCAAGGTTTTGGCGGCATTGTGTCCTGAGAGCCAAGCCCCCTCTACGCGCCCTCCGGCGCACCAATCGCCGGCACAAACCAAAGGCAATCCCTCAGCAGCGGAAACCGGCACACGGGTGCTTAAGCTGGCCAATCCCGTGGTTTCCAAAGGCAAAGCGTAGCGCCAACGGTGCACCTGCATCCATTGTGGCGAAGCCAACCAGGGATCCAGCCGTTGGGCTGCGTGGGCCAGCAATTCTCGACCGGCCTTTTCCAGCTCAGAGGGGCCGGCCTCCAAGTACAGAGATGACCACTCCGCCCCCCCATGCAAGACCACCACAGGCGGGAGCGGCTGCAGGCGCTTGCTGCTGTCCAGTCCCAGCCAGGCCAACATCGGATCCTCCAAGCACTTGATCCCCTTCCAAGGCGGCGTATGCTCAGAGTAGCCCGCCAAAACCGCAAGGCAGGGTTGATACTGGGCGGATTCCAGCAGAGGCAACAGGTTTTCAGCCAAAGGGATCCCTTCCCGGAGCAGGGGCAGCAACTGGGGGGCCGGAATTGTCGCCACCAGGGCAGCAGCCTCGTAGCATTGGCCGTTCTCCGCCCTCAATTGCCAGCTTGTTGCCAAAGGTTTGAGGCTGACCACACGAGTTTGGGTGTGTACCGACAGCGGGGCAGCCAAGTGTTTGGCCAGCATTGTCATGCCCTGGGGGCAAGCGTAGCGTGGTTTCTCGTCGTTGGGATCCTCTGGGCGCAGCCCTTCTCGATCCAGCACATGCAGCGAGCGCGTCCATTCCGCCAGCAGCCCCAGGCCCAGCAGCTCCTTCACCCAGCGATAAAAGCCATCCGAATCGGCAGTCAGGTATTGAGCCCCATGATCCACTGGCACCGTTTGCCCAGCGTGCTCAACTCGACGGGTGGCCATGCGCCCGCCCAAGCCCGCCGATTTTTCCAGCACCAGAACCCGCAGCCCCGCCCGCAGCAGTTGCCTTGCACACACCAAACCGGCCACTCCCGCCCCGATGACAATCACATCGGCGGATGTTGAGCGGGCTCCCTCGGAAGGGGTTACCGCTGCCTGGGTTGCTTCGCCTAGCATACTGAGCCTGCCAGCTGTGACCGGATCCGCACGTTCAGCTCCCGCCTCTGCCGAAGGGGTTGTTGCCCCTCTCTCCGAAGAGCTTGGCTTCTCCCTTGATGGCAGCCTTGATGATGTTGTAGGCAGCCCAGGCAACCACCAAAACAATGGGCGACAGAACGATCAGCGGACGGAGATCAATGTCCATGGTTTTCATCCCCCCCTAACATAGATTGATTTACCGACTGCTTGGAACAAGAGCCTCCAGGGTTGGCCACCGCCAGAATCCCGATGGGGTGAAACCGTTTTCGACTCTGGATCCCGCATAAGCTGAGGTGCAACTCTGGAAAGATGGCTAAGTCCAGAATAAACCCAAATGGGGATCCCTACCGGCTAGACTTTGCCCCATCTGGGCTGCCAAGGCGGGAGCCAACAGGCCCACACTGAGAATCGCGTCCAGAACTAGCGCACCCACCAGGGATGTGCAATCGACCCCGATCACCTGACTAACTGCTGCCCAAGCCCGCAACTTGGATCTTAATTCTGGGCTCTTTCTCAGTTGCTGTAGATTTTGCCCAAGGCAGCCGGCGGACGAGTGCGGCGGGCGCGGCCCTGCATTCCCGATAGAACCCCCATCGTCAACACAAAGGGCAACGCCTGGATCAACACGGGTGGCATCACATCTCCCCCTTGCAGTTGAATGGCCAGGGCGTCGGTGGCCCCAAACAACAGCGTCGCGCCCAGGATCCCGAAGGGGTGCCACTTGCCAAAGATCATCGCTGCCAAGGCGATAAGGCCCTTTCCTGCTGACATGTTGCGGACAAACTGGTTCAAAAAGCCAATGGAAAGGTAGGCCCCCGCCAGGCCCCCCAACAGGCCGGAGAGCAGCACCGCCGCGTAGCGCATACCCAGGACATCCACCCCCATGGTGGCAGCAGCCTGAGGATGCTCTCCCACCGCTCGCAGCCGCAAGCCCCAGGGTGTTTTGAACAGCAACCACCAGGAGATTGGCACCAACAGAAAGGCCAGATACACCAAGGGGCTAAACCCATGCCACAGCGGCAGCCGATTGACAATTTCTTGAGAGTTGGTGGTGTTGCCGTAGAACGATTGCAGCACCAGCGAAGGCACGCTCATGGCCAACAGGTTGATGGCAGTGCCGCTGACAATTTGATCGGCTCTGTAGCGGATGCACATCAGCGCATGCACAAAGGCAATGGCCACCCCCCCTAAGGCGCCGGCCAACAAACCCACCCAAGGGATCCAACCCACCTGAGCTGCTGGAGTCTGGGCCAGAAGGGAAGCTTCCAGGCGTTGGGTGGTTACCGCCGCCGCCAAAGCCCCAAACAAGATGATCCCCTCCAGGGCAATATTGACCACGCCGCTGCGTTCGGAGTACATGCCCCCCAAGGCCGTGAGCAACAGAGGGGTAGTGGAGCGCAGGGTAGCCGGGATCAAAGCCCAAAACAGAGTTGCCATATTGCTCCGCAGCGCCAGCGCAAACGAGATCTCCGCTCAGAGGTACTCAAGTTGAGCGTTCATCGCAGTCCATTTCCACCTGGGCTGCCTGCAAGGGATCCGTGAAATAGCCGGGCAACAGGCCGCCTGCAGCAATGAAAAGGTGTAGGTGATCAAGTCCAGTTTGGTGCTCAGCTTTACAAAAAAAGGCGAATCGGGCGAGGAGCCCAGGCCGGGCCGCAGCAACCCCACCACCACCGCCCCTGCTGCCACCGCCGCCCCCAAGGCACTCAGGGGTACGATGATCTGCCGCTGCCGCACCAAAAAAGCTTTTCCTCCCGGCAACTGCAGCCGCCCCAGCAGCAACAGCAGCAGGGCATAGGCAAAGCTGGCATAGCCAGCCAAAGAAGGGCTGAACCGCCGCAACGGCAACCGAGCCGGCGGGATCCCCTCCGCCAGGGCCGCCCCATTCACCGCCCCCACTGCCCCATAAAACCAGAGCAAGCCCAGCC
>NZ_JANSHW010000292.1:0-674 GCF_047461815.1 Synechococcus sp. R6-10 | reverse complement strand
GTCGCGCCGAATGCGGTTCTCCTCCACTGCGCGGGTGATGGATGGGTTCGTCTCACGGAACCGTAGCACATAGATGCCATGAATCTCTTTGAGTTGTGCGTAGAGGGCGTTGAGCGCCTCGACATTTACACTGAACTCGTCAGTCGGCTGCACCGCTGCGCCCTGTGCAAACGGGAACAGCACCAGCTCGCGCGTCTGTGCAGCGCTCCATCCGAGCGACAGGCATGCGATAATTACTGCCCAGTAAGTTCTCACCATTGCGCCTCCTTTAGGTGGGCTGGGGGGTAGCCCCAGCCCAGATGCGTTATCGGGTCAGCACCAGCGGTCGCACGGCGCGCGCGGTTTGCCCGTCTTCCGAGCGCGCCTCGACCTGCACCTGATAGGTTCCAGGAGGCACAGCGCGCCCTTGATCGTCGCGCAGGTTCCACGCAATTGTGTTGACCCCGCGAGTCGCCGCGCGTCCGCGATGCAGGCTTGCAATCGTGCGCCCATCCGAGCCAAGGATCTGGATGCTGGTCTGCGCGTTATCCGCCAGCACATACGAGATGGACACGCTGTTCGCGCCGCGCCCTGCGCTGCCCACATTCACGCTGGTAATCAGTGCGCCCGTTCGCGCGGCGCGCTCGACGGTGAGCTGCAAGCGCGTGCGCCCTGTGGATACGAAGCGGTACTCA
>NZ_JANSHW010000291.1:0-7182 GCF_047461815.1 Synechococcus sp. R6-10 | reverse complement strand
TGAACAGCGACGTGGACTACATCGGCGTCGGCCCCGTTTACCCCACCCCCACCAAAGCGGAGAAACCCCCTGCCGGCCTGGAGTACGTGCGCCTGGCTGCCGAGAAAGCCCACCTGCCCTGGTTTGCCATCGGCGGCATCGATCCCCACAACCTGCCCGAGGTGCGTCGAGCTGGGGCCACCCGTGTAGCTGTGGTGCGGGCTTTGATGGAAGCTGCCGATCCCACCCAGACAGCCCGCACCATGCTGGCCGAACTGCAAGGGATCCCTGCCCTATCCTAAAGATCAACCGTGAAGCTCAACCGTGAGCATTTTGCTGCTTATTGGCTGTTCCAATCCAAATGGTTTCTGAACAAGTGAGAGGAAGATGAAGTAAGGATGTTCTAAACTCCAGAGGCGATGACAGAAGCCGCAAGAAAAACAAATCCAGACAGCAGGGATCCTGCCCTGGTCGAGATCCCGGCGGAGCTGCAAGCAGGGCTGGTGACAGAGCTGGATTTGATGATCCGGGCCCGCTACCCCCTGGTTTACTTGGTCTCTCCAGAAGAAGAGCCTGCCGATGCCGTGCTAACCCAAGTAGCCAGACGGACAGACCCACCGCGGCAATTGTTGTTCTGGGACTTGGTGCGGGGCTGGCAAGATACAGGCGAGGATCGCGGCTCCATCATGGCGGCACTGGGGCGGGTGTGGCGCTCTGCCCCCAACGAGGACACTCTCTTTGTGCTGCGGGATCTGCACTTTGTGTTGCGCAACGCCACCAGCGACAAAAACGCTCCCATCATCCGGGAGCTGAAAAACCTCAGCCGCGAGCTAAAACGCACCCGCAAGATGCTGATCCTGCTCAGCCACACCCTGGAAGTGCCCAGCGACCTGACGGAGGAGATCACCGTCGTCGATATTCCCCTGCCCAACAGCGAAGAGATCAGCCGCCTCATCCAGCTCTACGTGGCTCCAGATAAGCTCAAGCTTACCCCTCTAGCCCGCGAGCAACTGGTCAAAGCCTGTCAAGGGCTGAGCCGAGAACGTATTCGCCGCGTTTTGGCCCGCGCTTTGGCCGCCAAGCAGGAGGTCAATGAAGCCGATATCGACCTGGTGCTAGAGGAAAAAAAGCAGGCCATCCGCCAAACCGGCATCCTGGAGTTTTTCACCGCCCGCGAGACCCTCAAAAGCGTGGGGGGCCTAGATAATCTCAAGGCCTGGGTGCGGGTGCGCCAGGAAGCCTTTACCGAAGAGGCGCGTCGCTATGGCCTGCCCAACCCCAAGGGCGTGCTGCTGGTCGGGATCCAGGGCACCGGCAAATCCCTCTCCGCCAAGACCATCGCCAATGAGTGGCGGCTGCCCCTGCTGAGATTGGATGCCGGGCGGCTGTTTGCCGGCATCGTCGGCGAGTCGGAAAGCCGGGTGCGGCAGATGATCCAACTGGCAGAGGCGATGGCCCCCTGCGTGCTTTGGATCGACGAAATCGACAAAGCCTTTGGCAACATCACCAGCAGCGCCGATGGAGATTCCGGTACCAGCCGCCGGGTGTTTGGCAGCCTGATTACCTGGATGCAGGAGAAAACCAGCCCTGTTTTCATTGTGGCCACCGCCAACAACGTGCCGCTGCTGCCGCCGGAGCTGTTGCGCAAGGGCCGCTTTGACGAGATTTTCTTCTTGAACCTGCCCACCCAGGCTGAGCGCAAAGAGATCTTCCGGGTGCATTTGCAGCGGTTGCGCCCCAGCCGCCTGCGAGAGTTCGACCTGGAAGCCTTGGCAGCCGCAGCTCAGGATTTCAGTGGTGCCGAGATCGAGCAAGCCATTGTAGATGCCATGTACAACGCCTTTGGGGGCAGTGGCAGCGGCGCCCGGCGGGACTTTACCCAAGAAGATATCCTGCAGGCCATCCGCGAAACCGTGCCCTTGGCCTCGATTGCCCGCGACCAAATCGAGAGTCTTAAGTGCTGGGCTGCTCAAGCGGGCGCGAGAACGGCCTCTCAAGATGCCCAGGTGCTGCAGGAGATGAAGCAGTGTTTTGCCTCTTCTTGAGATTCAGAATGGGTGAAATCCACCTCCCAGCCCAAATAAAGCAGCTAGTATGCCAATACCTACAGCAACTCCAGCCGCTATCTTCAAGTTTTCTTCTAGGCTTTTAGCATCTGCCTTTTCCTTCATTGCAGTTAGCAAAAATAGCTGATCCTCCCCACTCAGCCCACTTATAAAATGGGGATATAGATTCGATAGGGACAGCTTTAAAATGATCGATCCTACTTCTACAGTGAAGCTCAAGCTGGGAAAGCTTCGAGTTCCTATCTTTCTCTATCTGGGCTATTACTGATTTTGCCTCTTCCTGTAGCTTCTTAGCGCTCTCAACTTGCGACTTGCTATATCCTTTATCAAAAGTGGCCATAAAAAGACTAATAACCGAGATTAGAAAGAGCACAAGCCCGATTGAGCTACTTAAGGCACCAATGAACAAGCTCAGGACTAAAAGCGAGAGGGCACCCAGTATAGTGTCACTTTTGGTGGCAAAGGTATGATCAATTTTAGCTTCCTCTTGTTTTATTCCGATAGAGATCAAGTTTCTCCTTAACTCAGACTTAACTTGCTCTACTCTTTGGTTATAGTTGGCCTCGATGTTTTTCTTACGACGTTCTATCTCTTCTGCAGCTTCCTTTATCTTGTCGAAGTCAAAGGGCCAAGGTTTGCCATCTTGTGTGCTGTAACCGCGTTCTGCTTTCAAGTCTTGGCCATGCCCGCTCCCTTTTGTGGGCGAAGTCTGGGAAAGCCTTTGGGAGTCATAGGCTTTTCGCTTCACAGGATCACTCAGGACCGAGTATGCTTCCTGAATAGACTTAAACTTTTCCTCAATGTACTGCCGCCCCTTAACAGGTGTATCTGGGTGAAGTTTATCGGGATGGTATTCTTTGGCAAGCCGCCTGTAGCTCTCTTTAATTTCTTCTAGAGTTGCATTGGGCTGTAATTCCAGCTCGCGGTAAAGGTCTTTCATGGGAGGATCCCGCGCAGGGGGCCTTGTGCCAGCTACTTTGATGCGGGGATCCTATTCCCTGAGGGGAAGCCTTGCAAAGTGCTACTCAATACCTAGACTCTTTTTTAAGCCTATTTTAGGGATCGGACAGCTCTAGCCAAGCAGCCCTTGGCTCCTCCCTCAGTAGATGCTTTTTCAAGGCCCAACGTCCAGAAAGGCGGGGTTATGAGCAAGCTGCTGCGGCTTGCCGCGCCAAGACCCACTCCACCAGGGTGCGCACCCCATAACCGGTGGCCCCTTTGTTGTTGTAGCCTGCATCCTTCTCTGTCCAAACGGGGCCTGCTATATCCAGGTGGGCCCAAGGGGTTTTCTCCACAAACTGCTTCAGGAACAGGGCAGCGGTGATGGATCCCCCTGAGCGGGGACCAGTGTTTTTCATGTCGGCCACAATGGAGCTGAGACCCTCGAAGTAGCCTTCCTCCAGCGGCAGGCGCCAGATTTTTTCGCCGGAAAGATTGGCAGCCTGCTGTAGCTCCTGGGCCAGCGTCTCATCTGGGGTGAACAAGCCGGCAATTTCTTCCCCCAGAGCAATCACACAAGCACCGGTCAGGGTAGCCAGATCGAGGATGGCATCAACGCCCAGCTTTTCCGCAAACACCAGGGCATCTGCCAAGGTGAGGCGGCCTTCTGCATCGGTGTTGTTGACCTCAATGGTCTTCTGGTTAGAAGCGGTGAGGATATCCCCTGGGTGGATGGCATGGCCGCTGATCATGTTTTCCGTGGCAGCGACGATGAAGTGCAGCTCCACTTGCGGCTTGAGGGCGGCTAGGGCCCGTGCAGCTCCCAAAACTGCCGCTGCTCCCCCCATGTCGGTTTTCATCATGGCGATGCTGCGGGAGTCGGTTTTGATGTTCAGCCCACCGGAATCAAAGGTCAGCCCCTTGCCCACCAGGGCCAATTTGGTAACAGGATCCCCTTGTGGCGGCTTGTAGGTGAGGTGAATGAACTGGGGCGGCAGGTCAGAGGCTTTGGCCACACCCAAAAAAGCCCCCATCCCCAGAGCCTCGCATTCTTCCTGTCCCAAAATCTCCACCTCTAGACCATATTCCTGGGCCAGTTGGCGGGCGGTATCGGCCAGGGCAAGAGGAGTAACAATGTTGGCGGGGGCAGCCACCAATTCCCGAGCCAAGATGGTTCCTGCGGCCATCTCAATGGCCCGCCGCAGCGCGGCCTCGTAGTCAGAACGGGCCTGGGCCAACCCCGGCACCAAGAGAGTTACTTCCTGCACAGAAAAGCTGTTTTCCTCTTCCCCTTTGGCTGAAGATTTAAACCGATTGTCCCGGTGCGCCACCAGTAGGCAGGCTTCGGCCACCGCCTGAACCCCACGCACCCGATCCAACCCCGTCTCCGGCAAAGACAGCATCACCTGCTTGGCTTTTAAGCTGTGAGCCTGGCGCAGGCCGTTGGCTGTGGCCCGTCGTAGGGCTTCTAGCGTTAGGGCCGCGGGATCCCCTAGCCCCACCAACACCAGTTTGCGGATCTCTCCTGTCAGGCGCAGGGCAACACTGCTATTCGGCTTCCCCTGAAACCCCTGCTCCTGAACGGTTTCCGCCACCAGCCCTGACCACGCCTTTTCATCCCAAGAGGCGATCTCAGGGGGCAGAGGAAAGCGGCCATTCCCGCCGGAAGCGGCAAAGCAATAGACCAGGGCACATTCCCCTTGAGTGAGTGGCGGCTCGCTAAGATGAAGCTGCATGAGAAACCCTTGACCAAGCTGTTGACAGCAGATCCTCAGTCTATCTAATTTTGCCGGCTCTTAGGGCAAGGGATCCCCCCTCTAGTGGGCGGGCCGGAAGATCCCGAAGCAGGAAGTGTAGCCGTGTAAAAAGGTGGATCCCCCAACGGGGCCGATCTCACCATTGCAAAAGAACCCCCCCAAGGGCAGCTCTCCAAGCAATTCCCGAAACCGTTGCGAGTCAAAATCGGGAGTGCCGTACAGGCCCTTGCCTCGCCCCAAACAGGAGAACATCAACGCCCCACAAGGCTCCGGCCTCGGTTGAGAGGGGCTTTGCCTCAAGTTGCGCTCGGCACAATAGCGGCTGAGGGCCCAACGCAGATCTTCTGCCGAAGTCTGGGCATCCCGCAGATGAAATTGCACCGTCTGGCCAGGGCGCACCTGATCCCCGATGGCCAGCGCCCCCACGCGCGGATCAACGCCCAAGATTACGCGAATGAGGAAATCTCCCGGCGTCGGCTCCGACTTGAACTCATCCATCAGCAGGCCGATGAAGAGAGAGTGGCGGGCCAATCGCTGATCCACGGGACTGAGCCGCTCTGCCAAGTCCTGCAAAACCGCTAGAGGAGGGCGACCCTCCAAGCCAAGAATCACATTCCCCTCTGCTTCCGTCACCCGCAAGGGATCCCCAATGGGGCGACACCCCTGGGCCACCACTGCATCCAGCACCACATTGCCGTAGAGCGCTAGCCCCACTGTGCCCTCTCGATACAGCTCCCGCCGAGGTGTGAGGGTACGCGCATCCAGCAAAAACAGAGCATTGCCCCGAGGGCCGCGGCCCCCACTGGCCAATCCCCCCACTTTGACGGATCCCGGATAGGCGAAATCCAACCCCTGCAGCAACTCTGAGATGCCAGAGGAAAATCCATCGGCCAAGAGCAGAAAATGAGGCTTGCTCTGCGGCGAAACCCCAACACAATCGACCCAGGCAGAAGGAGCCGCATCCAAGTCCGGCAATTGGTTCCCCCGCAGATGAAAAGGATGCAGCACCACCTCCGGCATGACCGCCAAAGACAAGGAGAGAGCCGGGCCATCCTCAATTTCATGCCCGCCACCCACAATGCCACCGCCGGAGCAGCCGATCAAAACGTCCACCTCCAGCAGCTCCGACAGCAATGGCAACACCCGGATGTATTCGCTGGCAAAGGCCGCCGACACAAACAAAACCCCCAAGTTGGGCCGCAGAGGCTGAGAGGGAACATACCCTGTCAGCAGCCCCGGCAACCCACCGGATCCCACCGTCTGCACCTGCCGACTCAGGACACTTTTCAGTTGGGCTGCCTGAAGCTTGGCCTTGGCTTCCTCCACCACCTGCCGCAGAGCCGCTTCTAGGGAAGGGAGCTGGGAGAGCGCGTTCACCCACTGCATCGGCGTGTTCCTACGGTCTGGAGTTTGCTGTCTTTAGGCTAGCAATTTATGGCCGGGCTGGCTGTTCTGCACGGTCTCTGTTCAAGACAGGATCAGGGCAGATAAGGCCGGGGATCCACAGGCGCGCCCCCGCCGGGGCGGACTTCAAAGTGCAGATGCGGCCCTGTGCTCCAGCCAGTGCTGCCGCGGCTCATGATTGTCTGCCCCTGCTGCACGTACTGGCCTGTGGAAACGTAAATCTGATGGCCGTGGGCATAGCGAGTAACAATTCCGTTGGGATGGCGGATATCCACCCGATTGCCGTAGCCATCCCCGCCATTCCCCGCAAAGATCACCACTCCCTCCTGAACGGCTACAATGGGGGATCCCACGGGGCCAGGAATATCTACCCCTGCATGAAGGCGACCGCGACGGTAGCCAAAGCCAGAGGTGATTTGCCCGGAGACCGGCCAGATAAACCCACTGCTGCGGGCCTGAGGAGGAGCTGGAGGGGGCGCTGGCGGCGCTGGCCGAGCTTGTGGCTGGCTCTGAGCTCGTCGGGCAGGAGCAGGGGTGGGCTGCGTACCCGGCGCCGGAATCGTAAGGCGTTGGCCAATGCGCAGCCAGTGGGGATTGCGCAAGTTGTTGGCTTGAATAATGGATCGCTGAGTTACCCCATAGCGGGCGGCGATCCGTTCGATGGTGTCACCGGCTCCAACTGTGTGGGTCAGGGATCCACCGGCCAAGAGGGCCTGCCGTTCTTGTTCCATTTGCTGGGCCCGGCGTTGCTGCTCCGCCTGTAATCGAGCTTGGGCTTCGGCTTGGCGTTGGGCTTCCTCCTCTTGCTGGCGGCGCTCTTCCTCTTCGCGAGCTTTCTGGGCAGCGATCATCTCCTTCTGACGCTGGATCAACTCGCCCACATCGCCGGGGATGAGCAGGCGTTGGCCAATGCGCAGATATTCCGGGCGATCCAGAGGAGTCGCTTCGATAATCCGCTGCTGGGGAACTCGGTAGCGGTTGGCAATGTCCTCCAGTGTGTCTCCCTGCTTGACGGTGTAGATCAATCCCGGCTGGCT
>NZ_JANSHW010000290.1:0-5678 GCF_047461815.1 Synechococcus sp. R6-10 | reverse complement strand
CACCAGGGCCGTCATGCGACTCGGCTCGTTGGCAGCAACCACCGAGAATACTCCCCCGCCCCTGAGATTGGCTACGGTTCTGGCCGCAACCAAAGAACTCGCAGGCTGGCCAGGGTTCTCAGGCGTTGAAAACAAAACAATGTCGTACTCGCCCGCCGGTATGCGCACGTACTCGCTCACCGAGCCATAGGCTATGCCCCGAGCAGCTCTCACCCCTCCCACTTCCAAGTCGATCCGAGGGGCATTGGGGGCCACATGCACCAAGCGCACTTGGACTTCAGAAACTCCCGCAGATGCCGAAGGCATCGGGATGGCACAGCCGGACAAAAGCCCCGACATCAACGATCCACCCACCACCCAGAGTACTGCGCTCACCCACCGTCGCACCATGTTCACGCTCACTCCTACTCCTCACACCCAACGCTCACCGGGGATCGAGCTGCTGTGTTCCGCCAAGCCAAGGGGCACTCTCGCTCCCCAAAAGTTCCCATTGGCACGCCAAGGAACCTGCTCTTGTCTTACTCCACTTTTGCGCCCAATGCCATAGAGCTATGGAACGGGTTGGGATCTAGTTCCTTTTAACTAAACCAAAGGCAAATCACCGGACTCGGCCCCACCTGCAGGATCTGGGTTGGGGGCAGGGATCCCTGTCTGTTCGCGCTCGCGGGACGGAGTCCTTGGAGACCGACGGCTAAACAAGCGGAAATAAGTGCTCACAGCCAGCTCTTTGAGCGGGAAAAGCAAGTAGGTCAGGGGGTTGATGGTGACGATGATGTTGCGGCAGTCTCGTTTGGCCTGGGCCAAGATCTGAGCGGCCACCCAATCTCCCGACATAACCCCAATGGGATTGAGCTGGCTCTTGAAGGGGCCGAGGATGAGCTTGCGCACTGTGCAGGGAGCATCGAGGCGGCGCAGAGTAACCAGATCGCCTAGGGCCCGCTTGGAGAGCTCGTAGAGGGGACTGAAAGCAGGGCTAGCCTCAGCCTCTGAGGTGTTCACCCACACCTCTTTGGTGGCCATCTCAGGGTTGCCGCGCACCGTCTGGAAGAACAGCTCCATTAAGCGCCAACTGGAGAAAGTGTTGACGGCATAGGACTGGCGGACAGACTCGGGATCCCGTTGCCTGTGGACGTTCAGGCCGTGGTTGAGCACCAAGATATCCACCCGCTCCAGCAGCTCAGCCAGGGATCCCTCTTGCCCCACCTGCCAGCGAACGGTCTCCACCGGCTGGATTTGGCCGTCCACTTCGATGTGAACCGAATCCGAATGGGAGCTGAGGGCGATGACTTTGGCCCCCTGCTGGTGAAAATGCTTGAGCAAGGCCCGGCCCAGGGTGCCGGAGGCGCCGGTGACGGCTACTCGCTTGCCTTTCAAGGAGAGACTGGTGCCCATGAGCCGATCTACGAGAGTCAGGGTGCCGCAAAAATAGGCGTTGGTATCGTCGAAGTGGTGCCGCCAGTGGTAGGCGCGGTTGACATGCCATTGGCTGGGAGGAACGGGGAAAGGCCCCGGCTGGTGGGTGATATCCGTCTGCAGGGCCAGCCCCCAACCCCGCAGCATACCAGCCACCCAAAAACTCGCCGAGTAGAGAATGCCCACCGTTGCCGCCAGGCCGTACAGCCAGGATCCCCAGCCCAACACCACCACCCAAGGGATCCCGGCCAGGATCATCGTCGCTGCTTCGGGAACATCGTGGTGCCACTGGGATTCTCGGTACAGCTGTGCATCCACCACGCTAAGGTCGGGGCGGAACAGGCGGTGGTGCAGGATGTGTTTGGGCATCAGCCAGGGCCACCGGTGGGCCAGCCAATGGCGTACATCCCGCACGATCTCAGCCCAAAGGATGGAGGCTAGGGCGACAGCCCCCACCCCTATCCAATGACTTACGCTGCTGACATCCATAGACTCGCTTGCGGTGGCCAAACCAATCCTGAGCTCGCGGTCGCCTCTTTTATGGACTCAGTTGGCGACTCTCAAAAATCATCGCAAAAATTCTTCAAAAGATCATCTTCGAGCCCGTCTTCTTTGTCCCCAAGGGAGGGAGAGATCAAGGGGCTACGGGCTGAAGCTCTCGGATCTCGACCGGATCTCCAACGGCCAAACCCAAAGCAGCAGCCGTCCCGCCGCGGAACTCCAGCACACCGTCCACCAACTGGGAAGGAGGCGGCCCATAGGTGGGGCAGGGTTGGGCGGGGCAGCCGGGCACATCGGCGGCAATGTACACCACCTTGCCTTGGTGAAGGAAAATGATGTCCAGGTTGATCAGAGTGTTGAACATCCAAAAAGAAGCTGGCTGGGGCGGATCAAAGGGAAACCACATGCCCCGATCCGGCGGCAAATCGGTGCGAAACATCAGGCCCAAGCGCTGTTGCTCAGGGGTGCGGGCCACCTCTAGCTCAAAGCGTTGGCCGGCAAGGGTGACTTCGGCTTCAACCGGCAGTTGCTGGGGCTGCCCTATGGCTGGGGGGGATGGAGAGATGGCTTCGGTTACCTGAGTTTGTGAGGCGGGAGATCTCTCCGGGGCAGCAGTACATCCCAAGCCGGATCCCAGGAGCAGTAGAGCCAGGCCCAAGGCGACTCTGCACCCTTTTGGAACGTGTATCGTGAACAGAACCATGTGGCACTCTCCTGTGCAGGCTTCATCCTATCGCGCCAGACGCTGCTGCTGCGACTTGACCAGCCAGACGCAGGAAGTTCCCCCCTGGGAGAGCCTTGCCAATTCTTGCTTGCCGGAAGCGGCCTGTGCTTTTCCCCCTTGAGCGCAGCCGGAATGGCGGCCCTGGGCAAGGGAAGTCCACAACCGACCCGATAGCATAGCCATAGACTCTGCCAGGAGAGCCCTATGAAAGACCTGTTTAATCGATCCTTGGTGAGCCGGATCCCTCTTCTGGCTCTGCTGGGTTTACTGAGCCTGAGCCTCTGGCCCACTCACGGGATGGGATCCCGTTCACAGGAAACCCCGGTGCGGATTCCCTTTGAGCCAACGGTGACCTATGGGGAAGGGTATGGGGAAAAGACCGTGGCCCAACAAGCCCAAAGCCGCTTTGCGCTGAAACTGTTTGATCACCTGCTCCGTCAGCAGCCCCAAGAGAACCTCTTTTTCTCCCCCTTGAGCATCCGCCTGGCCCTGAGCATGCTCTACAACGGCGCCTCTGGGGAGACTCAAACGGCAATGGCCGAGGTGCTGGAGGTACAAGACCTTTCCTTGAATGAGTTGAACTGGAGCAATGCCCAAATGGTGGGCTGGCTGGCGGAGGGATCCCCGGCAGGAGGGCCAGTCCAGGTGCAAATGGCCAACGGCCTCTGGGTGGATCAAACCCTCACCTTACAGCCCCAGTTTTTGCAGGCTTTGGCCACCTACTACCAAGCGGTGGTGAATCGGGTGAATTTGGGATCCCGGCAAACGGTGAACCAGATCAACGGCTGGGTGGCCGAGCGCACCCAGGGCAAGATCAACCGCATTGTGGATCGCCTCAGCCGCGAGGATTTGATGGTTTTGCTCAATGCCATCTACTTCAAAGGCGAGTGGACTCAGCCCTTCGATCCGGAGCGCACCCAAACTCAGCCCTTTACTCGGTTGGATGGCCGCCGCGTCCGAGTACCCATGATGGTTCAATCAGGTCGTTACGACTACCTGGAAACCGAGCAGTTGCAGGTGGTGAGCCTGCCCTACGGGGAAGGAGAACTGGAAATGCTGATCCTGCTGCCCAAGAAGGGAGTGAAGCTGGAATCGCTGCGGGCAGAGCTGAGCCCGGAAACTTGGCAAGAATGGACGGGATCCCTGCGCCCCCGTGCAGGTTCAGTGCGGATCCCGAGATTTGAATTGGCTTATGAAACGGATCTCACTTCCGTTCTGCAGCAGTTGGGCCTGGGGATTGCCTTTTCCAACCGAGCCGACTTCAGCCAGATGACCCCAGAGCCAGCGCGGATCAGCAAAGTCCTGCACAAAGCAGCAATTGAAGTGAACGAAGAGGGATCCGAGGCGGCAGCCGCTACTGGGGTGATCGTCTCCCGGACTGCTGTCGACCGGCAAGAGCCCTTTCAATTTGTGGCAGATCGGCCCTTCTGGTTTGCCATTGTGGCCTCCGGATCCGGCGGCAACCCAGCGGCCCAAACCGTGTTGTTCATGGGATCCCTGGTGGATCCTAAATAAGGGGATCCCTCAGGGCAGCTTGCTGACTTCTTACCGGGCCTGCAGATTGCTCTTCAGGATGTGTTGACCCCAGACCGGCTCCCTTGGTTGGTTTAGCCGTTTTTCATTGCGGAGGTCATGATGGTCGAGGTTTTGGAAAGAGAAAAATTGGCCGAGGCACCTGCTGATAGTTCTCCGGCAGCTTCTCGAAAAATTTGGACTGACGAAGAGTTTATGGCTTTACCGGAGGATGGCAATCGCTATGAGGTTGTGAATGGAGAACTGGTTACTGTGGGCTCGGCAGGCGCAAAGCATGGGTACTACGTAAGTTTGATTCATATCATTCTAGGCTCGTACGTTCGCAGTCAAAGGATTGGATTTACCTTCGATTCCGATACTTCCTTCAAAATGAAATCCGGTAATCGCCGCTCTCCAGATTGTTCTTTCTTTTCCAAAGAACGGCTGCAATCTCTGGGCGGGATCCCAAGGGGTTATATTGAGGGATCCCCAGACTTGGCTGTAGAAGTTCTCTCCGATGCCAACACCGTTGGAGAGATCCATGACAAGGTTGTTGAGTATTTTGAGAATGGATCCCGGCTGGTCTGGATCATTCATCCTGAAGAGAAATACGTTCTGGTCTATCGCCGGCCTGAGCCTGAAGCATTGAAGAAACCCGGCGACATCCTGGAAGGTGGAGAGGTGATCCCTGGATTTGCGCTGGATTTATCAGAGTTTTTTGCCGAGCCGGAGTTGTAGTTTTTCACCAACGCAATGCCCGGATAAGATGCCTTCAGCGCCTAGGGAAAAGCAACCCCTGTTAAGCTAGCCTAAGCAGTGGGATCCCATTTCATGGCATTGGTTTATCCGCAGGTTCTGGAGCGCAATCCCAAACGGCTGCGCATTGCCCTACAACGGTTCACTTCCCAGCAACTGGCTTGGCGGGCGGCAGGGGGCTTGGTGCTGCTAATTTTGGGATCCCAACTGTGGGCTCGTTCGCCGCTGTTGGGTTTGGTGGCTGTGGGGATGGGCCTGTGGGCTGGGATCCCTTGGGGGTTGGGGCAGATCCTGAATCTAGATTGCCAAAGCCAAAGGGTGACCTTGACCCGGCTGGGTGGCCCTTGGGGCTTTTGGCGGCAGCAGGTGTTTTCCTATCCCTTAGCTCAGTTGCAAGGAGTGCGGCTGCATCGAGTGGGTCAGGAAGTTTTGGATAACCAAGCTCAAGAGAGTTTTCAGGTCCAAAGCCAAGTGCGGCTGCAGTTTCACAGCGATCCTTCTAAACCGGAGCTGAACGAGGAGGTCATCGCCTGCTTTAGCAGCCAAGTCGGCATCAAAGGGGACGAACCAGAAGCTTTCGTGCTGATACATTTACGCTGAACACTGCTGAGCATTATCGCTCAACGGTGCAGCGATAGCATCCTGCCCACTGCTGAACAGGATGGCGGTATCCCGCAAAGCCCTGAGCATAACACCCAAGGCGCCTTGCCAATCTCGTGGTAGCCTATGGTTGCACTTTGGGCATCTAAACACCTTTGCGCCACCTAACCTC
>NZ_JANSHW010000289.1:0-2992 GCF_047461815.1 Synechococcus sp. R6-10 | reverse complement strand
GCTGCGCCGCTCCAAGCCGGGGGTGACCTTGATCTCGCCGCCGCCCCACCACGACATCTACTCCATCGAGGATCTGGCGCAGTTGATCTTCGACTTGCACCAGGTGAACCCCCAGGCACAGGTGTCGGTGAAGCTGGTGGCGGAGGTGGGCATCGGCACGGTGGCGGCAGGAGTAGCCAAGGCCAACGCCGACATCATCCAAATCTCCGGCCATGAAGGGGGCACAGGGGCTTCCCCCTTGAGCTCCATCAAACATGCCGGGGCACCTTGGGAGTTGGGCCTGGTGGAGGTGCATCATACCCTGCTGGAAAACGGCCTACGGCAGCGCTCCATCCTGCGGGTGGATGGCGGCATTCGCACGGGTTGGGAAGTGGTGATGGCGGCCATGCTGGGGGCAGAAGAGTTTGGCTTTGGCACGGTGGCCATGATTGCGGAGGGGTGCATCATGGCGCGGGTGTGCCACACCAACAACTGCCCTGTGGGAGTGACCAGCCAGAAGGAGGAGTTGCGCAAGCGCTTCCCCGGCACGCCAGATCACGTGGTGACCTTCTTCACCTTTGTGGCGGAGGAGGTGCGCCAAGTCTTAGCGCAACTGGGCTACCGCTCTCTGAAGGAGGTGATTGGACGGGTGGATCTGCTCTGTCCGCGGGCCGATGCCGTTCTCCAGAAAACCCCATCCTTGAACTTGGAGTGTCTGCTGCGAACTCCCCCCGGTTTTGATCCCAACACCCTGCCCGACTGGTTGGAGCATGAGCCGGCGCATTCCAACGGCCCGGTGCTGGATGAGCAGATCCTGGCTCAGCCGGAGGTGCAGAAGGCGGTGGAAACCTGCGGCACGGCCACGGTGGAGATCCCTATCGCCAACACCGACCGCTGTGTGGGCGGGCGCATTGCCGGAACCTTGGCCCGCTTGTACGGAGATACCGGCTTCGCCCAACAGGGGGGGCAGTTGGATCTGCGCTTTGTCGGCAGCGCCGGCCAGAGCTTTGGCGCTTTTACACTGGCGGGGATGCGCCTGACCCTGACAGGAGAAGCCAATGACTACGTGGGCAAAAGCATGTGCGGCGGCGAGATCGTCATCCTGGCTCCCCCTGAGGCGCCCCGCGATCCGGCGGAAAATGTAATCCTGGGCAACACCTGTTTGTACGGGGCCACGGGCGGATCCCTGTTTGCCAACGGCCAGGCGGGGGAACGCTTTGCGGTGCGCAACTCGGGAGCGCAGGCGGTGATCGAGGGATCCGGCGACCACTGCTGCGAGTACATGACCGGTGGGGTGGTGGTGGTGCTGGGGCGGGTGGGCCGCAACCTGGGAGCGGGGATGACCGGCGGCCTGGCCTATGTGCTGGATGAGGAGGGCAACTTCCCCGCCAAGGTCAACGGGGAGATCGTGCGCATTCAGCGGGTGCAGACAGCAGCAGCAGAGGCACAACTGAAGAGCCTGATCCAAGAGCACTATCGCCGCACCCATTCCCCCAAAGCGGAGCGCATTCTGCAAAATTGGGAATCCTATTTGCCTCTGTTTTGGCAGGTGATCCCGCCTTCGGAGGAGGGCAGCGAGCTGACGGATCCCTTGCGATCCCAGCCGCTGGCAGTGGAGTCTTAAGGATCTCTCAGAGCCTGCCGGTAACACTTCTTATCCCCACGACGGCCAGAGAGGCTGGTAAACTGCGAGAGTATACCTGGCCTTTTCATCCGCTTTAAATCACTATGAGTCCCAGTTTGCAAGCTGCTCAAACTCAAGCGCGAGTGCCCACCGAGACCATCCTGACGCCGCGCTTCTACACCACCGATTTCGAGGCCATCGGCAAAATGGGCTTAGGGGATCGAGAGGCCGATTTCCGGGCCATCCTGCAGGAGTTTCGCGCCGACTACAACCGCCATCACTTCGTCCGGGGTGAGGAGTTCAACCAAGACTGGGAAAGCCGCCTGGATCCGCAGGCGCGCCGGTTGTTTGTGGAGTTCTTGGAGCGCTCCTGTACAGCCGAGTTCTCCGGTTTTCTCCTCTACAAGGAGCTGTCGCGCAAGCTAAAAGAGACCAACCCCGTTTTGGCCGAGTGCTTTGCCCTGATGAGCCGCGATGAGGCCCGCCATGCCGGCTTTCTGAACCGCGCCATGGGCGACTTTAACTTGGCCTTTGACCTGAGCTTTTTGACCAAGCACAAGTCCTATACCTATTTCGCGCCGCGTTTCATCTTCTATGCCACCTATCTCTCGGAGAAGATCGGCTACTGGCGCTACATCCTCATCTACCGCCACCTGGAGGCCCATCCCGAAGACCGCATCTACCCCATCTTCAACTTCTTCAAGAACTGGTGCCAGGACGAGAACCGCCACGGCGATTTCTTTGCGCTCATGCTCCTAAGCCAGCCGCGGCTGCTCAAGGGATGGGTGGCCAAGCTGTGGTGCCGCTTCTTCTTGCTGTCGGTGTTCGCCACCATGTACCTCAATGATGTGGGAGAGCGCCCCGATTTCTACCGCCTCATCGGCTTGGATCCCCATACTTATGACATGGAGGTAATCTACAAGACCAACCGCGAGGCGGCCAAGGTGTTCCCGGTGGTGTTGGATGTGGAAAACCCTGAGTTTGTGCGGCGGCTGCAAAAGTGCGTGGCCAACAACGCTAAGCTGAGGGAGATTGCCCGGGGATCCGGCCCCTTCAAGGGTTTGCGCAAGCTGCCCCTCTACCTGAATAACTTCTATCAGTTTTTGCGGCTGTTTCTGCTCAAGCCCCGCCGTGCCGGCTTCTACTTGTGGGAGCAGCCTGAGCCCCGTTTTGAGGGAGCGGCTGTTTCTGCTTAAGCTGTCTGCTGCCTCGCCTCAGTCGCGTCAGGGGTGTGGAGCACTCTTGCAGGTAGGCCATCACAGGTAGACCATGAACATCGCCACCGAGATTACTCCCCTCTTTTTGCTGGGAACGCTGGCCTTTTTGGGTTGGGGCTTCTGGAGAGCCCGTCGGCGGGGATCCTTAGCCGTTTGGGTGTGGTTACAGGGA
>NZ_JANSHW010000288.1:0-1887 GCF_047461815.1 Synechococcus sp. R6-10 | reverse complement strand
GGGGTGAATTTGCATGTGGAGTCGGGGGAGTTTGTCTGTGTGGTGGGGGCTTCCGGCTCTGGTAAAACCACCCTACTGCGCCTGATTGCCGGGTTGGAGCAGCCTAGCCGAGGATCCATCAGCGTCGATGGGGAGCCGGTGATTGGGCCGGGAGCGGATCGGGGAGTCGTGTTCCAGTCCTACACCCTCTACCCCTGGATGACCGTGGCGGAGAACGTCGGCTTTGGCCTGAAATTGCAGGGGGTAAAACGGCAGGAAAGGGAAGCCCGTGTGGATTATTTTCTGGAGATCGTCGGTCTAGAGCGTTTTGCTAAGGCCCTGCCCAGGCAACTTTCGGGCGGTATGCAGCAGCGGGTGGCCATTGCCCGAGCTCTGGCGGCCCAGCCGAAGATTTTGCTCATGGATGAGCCTTTTGGCGCTTTGGACGTGCAAACCAAGGAGACGATGCAGGAGTTTTTGCTGGATCTCTGGCAGCGCACGCGCACCTCAATTTTGATGATTACCCACGATGTGGAAGAGGCCGTCTTTCTGGCCCAGCGCATCTATGTACTCACGTCCCATCCTGGGCGGGTGAAACGGGAGCTCCGGGTTGATTTCCCCAGTCGGCGCGACTACAGTCTCAAGCGCACTTCTTCCTTCCAAGAGGTGAAGGACGAGATCTTGGCTCTCCTACGAAACCAGAAAGGGATCCCGTTGAGCGACGCTGCGCCCGCGGGCTGATCAGGCAAACACCACCGTTTTGTTGTGGTACACCAGCACCCGATTCTCCAGGTGATACCGAACTGCCCGTGCCAGGACTAGGCG
This sequence comes from Synechococcus sp. R6-10, assembly GCF_047461815.1. NCBI lineage: Bacteria > Bacillati > Cyanobacteriota > Cyanophyceae > Synechococcales > Synechococcaceae > Synechococcus > Synechococcus sp. R6-10. The sequence goes on along the minus strand of NZ_JANSHW010000288.1, from coordinate 1,083 downwards.
TTCCATGTCGCGGCCTTTGCGGACGAGGTCGGCAACGGTATCGCGGTGACTGACCCGCACCACGTCTTGCTCGATGATCGGCCCTTCGTCCAGATCTTCGGTGGCATAGTGGGCAGTCGCGCCGATGATCTTCACCCCCCGTTGATGGGCGCGGTGGTAGGGGTTGGCTCCGGCAAAGGCGGGCAGGGTGGAATGGTGAATGTTGATGACCGGCGGGGCTTGGCGGAGCAGCGACCCACTCAAGACCTGCATGTACTTGGCCAACACCACCAGGTCAATTCGATATTCCTGCAGGAGAGCGAGCTGACGGGCTTCGGCTGCGGCTTTGCCCTCTGGAGAAACGGGGATGTAGTAGTAATCGATACCGAAGGAGCGGGCCACCGATTCCAGGTCGGGGTGATTGCTGATGATCAAGGGGATCTCGGCGGGCAGTTCTCCCGCCCTTTGCCGCCAGATCAGATCCAAAAGGCAGTGGCTTTGCTTGCTGGCCCACAACGCAATGCGACGGCGAGTGTCGGAAAAATGCAGTTCCCAGTTGGCTTGGATCCCACGGGCAATACCCGAAAAGGCGGGGACAATTTCCCCTCGCTCCAGTTGGAAGCCCTGCAAGTCCCACTCGATGCGGCTCAAGAACAGTCCTGCCTCGGGATCCGTATGGTGATCGGCGTGAATGATGTTGCCGCCGTAGCTGTAGATGAAGCTGGAGAGCTTGGCTACCAGCCCTTTTTGATCGGGGCAAGATACCAACAGGGTGGCACTGGGCATCGGTAGACAACAGCCTCAACTTTGTGGGGACTGGCTCTCCCCAAGAGCAATCCATTCTCAACCTACCCGGTTGATCTCTTCCAATAGCCAGGGATCCACCGGCTGGCCATCCCAACGCTTCAAGTCGATGCGAATCCACATCGCCGCAGAAGAGCCGGCAGGGGGCAGTTCCTGGTGAAACGAGATCTCATAGTCAGACGGGTTTTGGCCATGTTGCCGCAGCCAGGTCTCCACCTTGGCAGGAGCAAAGTAGGACTGCCCTTGCTCGAACAGGCGCGTGATTTCCAGGCCGAAGCAAAGGGGGTTGAAGCGGGCCAT
>NZ_JANSHW010000287.1:0-2088 GCF_047461815.1 Synechococcus sp. R6-10 | reverse complement strand
CCAATCCGTGGTAGCGCATGGTGATCGCCAGCCTGACACCCCGAAAGACTCCTTTCAATAGACAGGGATCCCTCTCAGGAGCCCTCACGGCGCAGGTGAACACGGCTGAGGTGTCGGAGCTGGGCTTTTTGGGGGCGCTGCGGGCGCAGGGCTCGGTGATCCTGTCGCAGCCTCTGGGAGAGGCAAGGGGCCAGGTGGCCTGGGATGGGGCGGGCCTAGTGATCCAAGAAGGTGAGATCTTGGCCGACGCAACTCGGCTGGCCGGCATACGGGGGCGGATCCCGGTGGATCCTCAAACCCTGCAGGTGGGATCCCTGGATCTGAGCTTTACCACCGACGGGATTGCGCTGGCAGAAGTACCCGGCCTGCCGCCGCTGGTGAAAGGAGTGCTGCAGGGATCCGGCCAGATCCGCGGACCTCTGGACACCTTGCAGGTGACTGGCAAGGCGCAGTTGCGGGGCTTGCAGGTGGGAGATGTGGCCTTTGAAGACTTGGCCGGGCCCTTTCAGGGGTCTGTTCAGGGGACGGAAGTGGATCTGCGGGGGAAGCGGGATCGACTGGCGCTGCAGTTGGATCCCCAGTTTCAGCCTTTGCAGTTTCAGGTGCAGCGGGGCGAGGCGGAAATTCGCGGCCAACGCCGGCAAGAGGAGCTCCAGGTGGCAGTGAACCAGTTGCCTCTGGCTTTGCTGGGGGGGGTGGCTGCCGAGCCGTGGGCCAGTCTGCAGGGAACCCTCGAGGGGGAGGTGGCAGTTGACCTGGCAAGCGGCGCCGCCCAAGGACGGGCTGCGGTGGCGGATCTGCAGTTGGGAGGGATCGAAGTGCGGGGCTTTTCGGTGGATTTCGACTACCACGCTGGTAATGGTTCTCCTCGCCTAGAGATCGCCCAAGCTCAACTGGATTTGTTTGAGAGCACCTACACCGCTAGCGGCACCCTGGAGCTGCCGGCGGATCCCCTCCAGGGCGGTTTGGAGTCTACTCCAGAGGTTTCCGTTCCTCAAATTAACCTAGAGATCAGCACCCGCCAGGGCCGCCTGGAAGACATCGTCTCTGCCTTTAAGTGGCGGCAGTGGCAAGACATCACCACTCGCGGCTTCCGGCGGCCCCCCTTGGGCCCTGCCTCGGCGTTAAAGACCGACCCGGTTGGTTTGCCCAACCATCCTCTCCTGGAGCAGCTGGAGTACTATGCCCAGATCTTGGCCGTCCACCTGGAGACCTTGGCCAGCCGCATGGATCCGCTGTTCGCGTCAGCGGTGCGGAGCACTTTCCCGCCGCCCACAAGTCTGCGAGGGGAATTCCAAGCCAGCGTTAGCCTGGTCGGCAGCCTCAACCGGCCTAGCGTCAGCTTTTACCTTGAGGGCCAGAATTGGCAGGCAGAGGAGTTTGGCATCGAAAGCCTTACTGCCAGGGGCAGCCTGGCTGGAGATGCAGTGGTGTTGGAGCCGCTGCGGTTGCGCAGTGGCGAACGTCAAGCCCTTTTTGTGGGCAAGCTGGGCCTAGAGGAACAGTCGGGATCCTTGCAAATCCAAGGATTGCCTCTGGCTTTGCTGGACCGCTTCCTGCCAGAGGAGCTGGAGCTGCAGGGGGATCTCAACCTGGACGTGGAGCTGGCCGGCAACCTGCGGGATCCCCATGCCCGCGGATCCCTGACAGTGGTCAACGCCCAGATCAACCAGGTGCCGCTGCGGGAGGTGGGAGGACAATTTGACTACCAGCGGGGGCAGCTGCGCCTGGACGGCGCCCTGCTGGCCAATGGTGACGAACCCATTCGCCTCTTTGGCCTGGTGCCCTACACCCTGCCCTTTGCCGAGGTGCGGGCCGAATCCGACCAGATCGACCTCACCCTGCAAGCCAAGCATGGCGGTCTGCGCCTGATCAACCTCTTCACCGACCAGGTGCGCTGGGAAGGCGGCCAAAGCCAACTGGAGCTGGCCATCCGCGGCACCTTGCGAGAGCCCAGCCTGCAGGGGAACTTGAGCGTCAACTCGGGGATCCTCAAGCTGGCAGCCCTGCCGGAGCCCATTACCGACCTCACAGGCCAGATCGCCTTTAACCTCAATCAGCTGCAAGTCCAGGAGCTGCGGGGACAGT
>NZ_JANSHW010000286.1:0-2561 GCF_047461815.1 Synechococcus sp. R6-10 | reverse complement strand
ACCCAGGAATCCCGCTGGCCTCAGGTGCAAGCTGCCTTTAGGAACGTGGGCCGATCTCTGAATGTTTCCTAAAGCTTTTCCTGAGAGGATTTTCTCAAGTGATTGAACCGGGTTGACGGACTTGGGTGGGTTAAGGTTGAGCCCTTTAGGGCTGAGTTATGGTCATTTTAGGTTGGGGTGAGACGCCTGGGCTACTGAGAAAAGCCTTGTGGTTCTGGGGATTATTGCTCCGCAACGCTGACGCGAAGACGCGACCAACGTTTTGGGTGTGGGTGCAGTGTCCTAGCTTGAATCGAAATAACCCTACCTACGGGTTCCAGCCGAGCCATCTGGTGCTAGAACGGTAGTGTTTTGAACCTGCGGAGATGGGATCCCACCCTCTTGGGCCTGCTCTATGACCGTATACGTGGTTCAGATCAGCGACCTGCATCTGTTTGCCAAGCCCCATCACCGGCTGCTGGGGGTGGACACGGAAGCCTCTTTCCTGCAGGTGCAAAAGGCCATTGCCGCTCTGGATCCCTTGCCGGATCTGCTGCTGCTTACCGGAGATCTCTCTCAAGATGGCAGTGCGGCATCTTACGCCCGTTTGAGAGCCCATTTGCAGGCTCTCCCCATCGATACTTACTGGTTGGCAGGCAACCACGATCGCCTGCACAACATGAACCAAGAGCTCCACGCCGAGCGGCTATTCGGGGACAAGAGCTTCAGCCGGGAAAATTGGAGTTTTATTTTGTTGAACTCCCTCGTGCCCGGCAAAGACAGCGGTTACCTGACGGAGCGCACGCTGCTGTGGCTGAGACAGGAATTGCAGCGGAGCAAAGCTGCCCAACACCATGTTTTGTTGGCCCTGCACCATCCCCCTTTTTCGGTGGATTCTGCCTGGCTGGATCAAAGTGCCCTGCAGCAGCCAGAGCGGTTGTTTGGGGTTCTGGACGAGTTCGACCACATCCGCCTCGTTGTATTCGGCCATATTCACCAAGACCTGCACCGCCGGCGGGAGGGGGTTGATTACCTGGCTTGTCCCTCAACCTGTGTGCAATTTCGTCCCAAGAGCCCCCAGTTTGGCCTGGAGGTAATTCCCCCTGCCCTGAGGCAGATATGGTTGGAGCGAGATGGCAGCTTCAAAACTCAGGTTCAACGGGTGGGAGCTGCTCTGCAACGGCCCAACCTGGCCCTGAAGGGATATTAGCTCTCCCCCTCTTGAACCTCTGTGGGGGGTAGCCCGATGGCCTGCCCCAAACAGACGCTGGCCCCCAGCAAGGCCAACCACCCCGGCAGCAGCGACAGGAAGGCCACTGCAGCCACCAAGGTGTTGTTTCCCCCCTGCAAAAGGCTGTAGAGCAGCATCGGCAGCGTGAGAACCCGCCCACCGCCGACGAAGAAGGTGAGCAAAAATTCGTTCCAAGAGATCAAAAAGGCAAATACCGCCCCAATGGCTGCCCCAGGGGCAATGAGGGGCAACGTCACCTGCCACCACACTTGCCAGGGATCCGCCCCCAAACAGCGGGCCTGCGCCTCGTAGCCGCGGTCGAAACGGGCGAACACACTGCCCATCACCAGAGCCATGTAGGGAATGGTGGGAATCAGATGCACCAAAACCACCGCCAGCAGGGTACTGTCCAGCCGCAGGCGAATCAGCACCCCTTGGATGCCCATCAATACGGCCAAAGGAGAGGTGATGATGGGCAATAGCAGCAGCAGGCGCAGCCAGGCAGGCACGGGACGGGTGCCCAAAACTCGCCCTGCCGGGATCCCCACCCCCAGGGCCAGCAGGGTGGTAAACAGGGCAATTTGCAAGCTCTGGCCGAAGGCTGCCCGGAACTGGGATCCCCAGCTCAGCAGTTGCTGCCAACCGGCTATGCTCCATGCCCGGGGCAGGGCATCGGGAAAATACCAGGCCCGCGTGAAGGCCCAAAGAGCCAGCACCCCAAAGGGCAAAGCCCAAAGGAGGGCCACTCCGGCCACCCCGAGGCGGAGCAGGGATCCCCCAATCCATCTGCGTCCTTTCACGGCTTTCTCCAAGGACTCCGTCCCGCTGAGCCAAACGGCAGCTGCAGAAAGGATACTCTGGCTGCAAACAGCCCTCCGATTAGGCTGACCACCGCTGCCGAGACAGCCAGCAGGATGATCCCCAGCGCCACCGCCTGCTGCCGCTGCTCCAGGTTGATGTGGGTGAAGCGCTGGTAGATCAGAACGGGCAAGGTGCGCGGGTAGGTGGGCCCCAAGAGCAAGGGAACCTCAAAAGCGCTGAAGACGAAACCGAAGATGAGGATCCCGGTGGCCAGCAGCCCCGGCCTCAGCAAGGGCAGCGTTACATACCAAAACGTTTGGGCGGCAGAAGCCCCCAACAGACGAGCCTGTTGCTCCAGATCGGATCCCATCCCGCGCAGCAGCGTCAGCACCACCAGAGCGGCAAACGGGATCTCCTTCCAAAGCCAATAGAGCAACACCCCCACATAGCCGCGGTCGTTCACCCACAAGGGAAAATCCTGATCCGAGGCAATCCAGCCCAGTTGGAAGGCCAGCCGCGCCAGCCAACCGCTGGGCCCCAGCAGCAGCAG
>NZ_JANSHW010000285.1:0-2500 GCF_047461815.1 Synechococcus sp. R6-10 | reverse complement strand
TTTTCCTGCGGCTACTAAGATGTTTCAGTTCGCCGCGTTCGCCCCTTTAGCCTATGGATTCAGCCAAAGGTGACAAGGCTTGCGCCTTGCCGGGTTGCCCCATTCGGGAACCTGCGGATCACCGCTTTTGTCCAGCTCCCCGCAGCGTTTCGTCGGTAACACGCCCTTCCTCGCCTCTGCGTGCCTAGGTATCCACCGTGCGCCCTTAACTGACTTGACCTTTTCACCTCACGTAACATTGGTGTTCTACCTGCCTCATGCCCCCAGGTTGCTGCTTCCCCCAAGCCAAGGCTCGGAGGGCTCAACCCAGAAGCATGCTGCTCTCTTGCTATGCAGTTTTCAAAGTGCTGGCCGGCTCAACCCGGCTGGAGGCTTGTGCTCGGACCCAAACCCCTAGCCCGGTCGTCAACCTATCCAACTGGAGAACCCCTTCCCGGCTCCTCACCAAAGTGGTGGAGGTAAGCGGACTCGAACCGCTGACTTCTGCCGTGCAAAGGCAGCGCTCTACCGGCTGAGCTATACCCCCAATCCAGACTGCACCCACCCTCTGGCTTTGCCCTCAGCTTGGCCAGCTCGCTTCTAGCTTGCTAGCTCTCCCTTCTCCAGGACAAACAGTGGGCCATCCTGGACTCGAACCAGGGACCTCACCCTTATCAGGGGTGCGCTCTAACCACCTGAGCTAATAGCCCTCCCCTCGGTTCCCCTCCAGAACCCCAGTCAACCATCCCTTCAACCCCGACCGACCTGGGATAACCTTTGCTGGCCTGAGGGTGGTCTAACTCCCCTCAGATGCCCCAAGGTAGGTCTCCCTAAAAGGAGGTGATCCAGCCGCACCTTCCGGTACGGCTACCTTGTTACGACTTCACCCCAGTCACCAGCCCTGCCTTCGGCGGGTGCTCCGACTTCGGGCATGGCCAGCTCCCATGGTGTGACGGGCGGTGTGTACAAGGCCCGGGAACGTATTCACCGCAGCATGCTGATCTGCGATTACTAGCGATTCCGCCTTCACGCAGGCGAGTTGCAGCCTGCGATCTGAACTGAGACGCGGTTTTTGGGATTGGCTCACGCTCGCGCGCTCGCGACCCTTTGTCCGCGCCATTGTAGCACGTGTGTAGCCCAGAGCGTAAGGGGCATGCTGACTTGACGTCATCCTCACCTTCCTCCGGTTTGTCACCGGCAGTCTCCCTAGAGTGCCCAACTCAATGCTGGCAACTAGGAACAAGGGTTGCGCTCGTTGCGGGACTTAACCCAACATCTCACGACACGAGCTGACGACAGCCATGCACCACCTGTGTCCGCGCTCCCGAAGGCACCCCCACGTTTCCGCAGGGTTCGCGGCATGTCAAGCCCTGGTAAGGTTCTTCGCGTTGCATCGAATTAAACCACATGCTCCACCGCTTGTGCGGGCCCCCGTCAATTCCTTTGAGTTTCACACTTGCGTGCGTACTCCCCAGGCGGGACACTTAACGCGTTAGCTCCGACACTGACCGGGTCGATACGGCCAACGTCTAGTGTCCATCGTTTACGGCTAGGACTACTGGGGTATCTAATCCCATTCGCTCCCCTAGCTTTCGTACCTCAGCGTCAGTTGAGGCCCAGTTGCGCGCTTCCGCCTCAGGTGTTCTTCCCGATCTCTACGCATTTCACCGCTACACCGGGAATTCCCGCAACCCCTACCTCACTCTAGCCGGTCAGTTTCCAGGGCCTTCCCACAGTTGAGCTGTGGCCTTTGACCCCAGACTTGACCAGCCGCCTACGTACCCTTTACGCCCAATAATTCCGGATAACGCTTGCCTCCTCCGTCTTACCGCGGCTGCTGGCACGGAGTTAGCCGAGGCTTATTCCTGGGGTACCGTCAGCTTTCGTCCCCCAGAAAAGAGGTTTACAACCCAAGGGCCTTCCTCCCTCACGCGGTATTGCTCCGTCAGGCTTGCGCCCATTGCGGAAAATTCCCCACTGCTGCCTCCCGTAGGAGTCTGGGCCGTGTCTCAGTCCCAGTGTGGCGGGCCATCCTCTCAGACCCGCTACGGATCGTCGCCTTGGTAGGCCATTACCCCACCAACTAGCTAATCCGACGCAGGCTCATCCTCAGGTGGATTGCTCCTTTCAGCTTCCGCCTGTATGGGGTATTAGCAGCCGTTTCCAGCTGTTATCCCCCGCCTGAGGGTAGATTCCTACGTGTTACTCACCCGTCCGCCACTAACACCCGAAGGTGTCCGTGCGACTTGCATGTGTTAAGCATACCGCCAGCGTTCATCCTGAGCCAGGATCAAACTCTCCGTGTCGATGCAAGAGCTTGTCTCTGGAAAAATGGAAACTTGACAGGGTTGAATATGCAGCCACCAGCCGACTCAGGGAGCCTGCTGTGCTGCTTGGCGATGGTTGACTGAACGAGTTACTTGTCAAGGTTCTGGGGCGCCGGGGCTGGGTGGCCTTGTGGCGCTTTACTACCCTATCCCCACCCCCACCACCCCGTCAAGATATCCAACCCAAAATTTTT
>NZ_JANSHW010000284.1:0-5128 GCF_047461815.1 Synechococcus sp. R6-10 | reverse complement strand
GATGGTGGCTTGGGCTGGGGGGGATGGTTCAGAGCTGGGGCTGCCCGCCGAGACGGCCACCATGGCATGACGGATCACCAAGTCCCCCAGCTTGTAACCTGGCTGATATTCGGCGGCTACCACATCTTCAGGATAGTCTGGGCTGGGCTGACGGGCTATGGCTTCGTGCAGGTTGGGGTCGAAGGGCTGGCCCACCGATTTCATGCGGGAGACGCCCATCTTCTTCAGGCATTCCACCAGCAGGCGGTAGACGCTCTGGTAGCTGTTGTGCAACTCCCGCTCGCGGTCGGTTTCCAGCTTCAGCTGCTGCTGAGCCCGCTCAAAGCTGTCCACAACAGGCAAGATCTCCAGCACAAATTTCTGCCGTTCTTTTTGGCTGAACTCTTCTTTTTCCCGCTGGGTACGCCGCCGGTAGTTTTCAAAATCGGCGTAGAGGCGCAGGTAGGCGTCTTCTTTCTCTTTGAGTTGCTGGCGGACAACTTCCAACTCGTGCTGGAGCTGCTTGAGAGCTTCACCGGGATCTGGAGAAGGCTCAGCTGCGGTTTCTCCGGAGGAGGTACCGGCTTCTGCTTCGCTATCTTCCAAAATCAGCTTCTCCAGCTCTGCCTCTACGTCGATCTCTTCTTCCTGTAGTTCAGGATAGGTATCTTCTGGGGCCATCGGTTGCTTCTCTTCGGCAGTCATGGGCGATGTCGGCAAGTGTTAGCAATGAGCAGTGACTCGGATATCCCCAGTTTGGCAGTTTCAAAACCGCCGCTGCACTCAGCCAAACCAGGCTCTGTGTTGATCGTATTCTACCGGGTTCTCTTTCAGCCAGTTGAAGTCAATATCTTTTCTTTCCTAGCCGACCAGCAGATGTTCCCGTGGCCGGCCCAGGCAATCGGGGAAGTAGATCTTGGCCAAGTCGGGGATTAGGCGCCAGTTGGGGCTGTAGATGGGTTGAATGGGGGAGTGGGTGTGAATATAGTAGACCAGAAAGTCGCGGATGCTATCGGCTGAGATCCACAGGGTTTGGGCTTCTTGGAACATGCTGTAACCGCCGCCGCCGCCGGCTCGGTAGTGGTTAATGGCCAGGCGAAAGGTCTGTGCTGGTTCCACCGGCTGTCCGCGGAATTGTAAGGTCACCAGGCGCTTTCCTACGGGGCGGGTGAGATCGAAGCAGTAGTCGATGCCGTGGTAGAGGTCGAAGGTGTAGCCGCGGGCTTCGGGGGCCACGACGGCAGCAGGATCGGCGGGAAGGTGATTGGGATCCAACTGGCGAAAATAGCCGGCGGTCTGTTCTAGGGCGCGCCGCAGAATATCTCCGGTGATCTCCAAAACGCAGAGGGTGTTGTCGTAGACGGTGAGGCTGTAGGCATCTTGCAGGGAGATGGGGCCTGCCGACAGGCCGGCGCTGCTGCAGATGTTGACCAGGGAGAGCTCTGCGGGGAATCCTGCCTCCCGCACTGCTTGCAATTGGGCCTGATGGAGCAGCTCTGCCAGAGGGTTGGCCCCCAGACGGGCTGCCAGACCGCCGCTATAGGCAGAACGGGCTTGGCCAATGGGCTGACGGATGTAGCGCAGGGTGGCTTGATGATAGGGCTCTGTCAAGGCCAAGAGTTCGGGATCGGGAGGGATCCCTTCGGCGGAGAGGAGCTGTGCGCTTTTCCCGAGAATTTGCCAGCGGCTGCCCTGGCGCTCCAGCTCCAGGGATACCTGGGAGAGGTGGCTGCCCCAATAGCCGGGCTGCACCACTAGAGCTGGGGATCCCCCCAAACCGGCAATGGTCTGGTGGGTATGGCCGGAGAGGATGACGTCAATGCCGTCCAGTTCGGCCAGGGCCAACAGTTCGTTTTCCCCTGCCAGGCTTTTGTTGCTGCACCAGCCGGAGCGATCTGGGTTGTGCCAATGCTCAGGGGTGCGCAGGGGGGGCAATTGGTTGGGGCCGCTGTGCAGGATCAAGATCAAAACATCCACCTGAGGTCGCAGCAGCGATAGGTAGTGGCGGGCAGTCTCCAGCAGGGGGGCAAAGCGTAGCCCCGCAATGTAGTCGGGTCGCTCCCAGGTGTCGATGCGGGGGGTGGTCAGCCCTAGCAAGCCAACGCGAGCCCCGGCCAATTCCCGGATCAGGTAGGGCTGGAAGAGGGGATCCCCATTCTGGCGGAGGATGTTGGCACAGAGCACCGGACAGCGGAGATCGCCGACAAAATCCCGGAGAACCTGAAGCCCAAAGTTAAAGTCGTGGTTGCCAGGGGTAAAGGCGTCGTAGCCCAAGGCGTTGAGAGCATGAGCCAAGGGGTGGGGAGAGACGCGCTCCACCTGCGCATAGTAGGTGCCCAAGGGGGATCCCTGAATGGTATCGCCGCTGTCGATGAGCAGGACGGGATCCTCACTGGCTGCTCGCACGCGCTTAATAAGGGTGGCCAGCTTGGCTAAACCGTGCTCCGCAGGGATCCCGGTGAAGTAGTTCCAGGGATGTAGATTGGCATGGAGATCCGAAGTGTGGAGAATTGTTAATCGCATTCTTATATCATAGCCAAAGTTAAAGCCCCAACCCAAACTCGTCAGCCCAGCAAAAACAGCACCTGCACACAGCCCACCAAAAAGCCGAGGAGGCCGCCTAAGTTGACGATGGCCTGGAGTTCTTGGCGCACGATCTGCTGGATGGCCTGCTCCAGGTCGGCAGGGGAGGTGGCGTTGACTTTATCGGCAATGACCTGATCCAGGTTCAACACCGGGATCACCTGCATCATCAGGGATTCGAGATCCCGTTCTAGGTAGCGCTCCAAGACCAAAGCCAGGTCGGCGCTGATCTGGTCGATGGAGGTGATCAACGCCTTGGAGTTGCGCAGGCGTCCCAACACCAGGCTGGCCACTTTTTCCCAATCGATGGTCTCCCCCAGCCCTTTGATAACCTCTGGCCCTTGGCTGCGCAGGTAATCTTGGATCCCGTCGCGGAGGGCACGGCGCAACTGACGCACGGCGGAAACCGGCAGGTTTTGCAGCGAGAGGTTCTGCAGGATCTCGGTCAGGCGGCGGGAGGCGTTGATGTCTTTGAGCAGATCTTCCAAGATGGCTTCTGCCCCTTCCGGCTCTTCTAGACAATAGGTGCGCAGGCGCAACAGGGCATTTTTCAGGCCGAACAAGTTGGCCACCACCCAGTAGGAGCCGGTCGCTCGTTCACGAAACTCCTCGTCAAGGGATTCGATGTTGCGATCGGTGAGAAAGTCCACCAAGTTCTGCCGCAACACCTTTGGGGGCAGCGCCTGCTTCAGGATCCACTCCGAGAGCTGCTTAGCCTGCTCGCTGCTGAGGCGCAGCTCCAGCAACACTTGGTCGAACAGTTGGTTAATGGACCCTTCCAAAAAGGTTTCTTGGCGGGCCAGCACCTTCACCAGGCGGGGCAACGACTCGTTAAACAGGTCGGCTAAAATGCGCGCCAACACCTGAGCAGTTTGCTGCTGTTGCTCAGGGTTTTGCAGCCGATCCAGGGCTACCCCCAGCAGCCAGCGGATCCCTGCTTGCATGCGCTCGGTTTGCAGCAGCTTACGGGCCAGATTGTGCAGTTCCTCCGGCGTGAGCAGGGATCCCATGATGGTCTTGGCGATCTGCTTGGCCAGACGGGGTTGGTTCTGCGGGATCAAACCGGGGGTGAAGGGGATGCGCCAGCCGAAAACCCGATAGGGGCGGTAGGGCCGGAACAGCATTTTGATGGCAATGTCGTTAGTGAAATAGCCGATCACCAGCCCGGCCAGCGGGGGCACAACGTAGATCCAGAAGGCCATGGAAGCAATTGAGGGTGCTCTCTTCTACTCTACTGACCTGCCCCAGCGCAAGAGAGCGTTGACCAGTTATTGGATGATCAGGCTATCGGTCAGTTCCAGCTCCACCAACGTATTGGGCTGCAGCGTCACCACCCGGTCAATATTGGTACTGCCTGCCGCAGCGCCGGCCAAGCTGCCGGCCAAGATCGGCAAAAAGCCCCATCCCCCCGTGAGGATCCCCAAGGCCAACCCACCTGCTGCCCCATAGCCTGCCCCGCGGGCTACAGTTGTGCCGACGTCGGCGTTGCGATCCAACCCGACTGGTAGCGGCGCAGATTGGCCTCTCACCAAGTAGGTGGAAGAGCCGATGGTGAGGCGGTTGGCCACAAAGCGGCTGCCGACGACCCGCTCTTGGGGATCGGCGCTCTCCGCCTCCCGGCCAGACAACTTCAGTTCTCGGTAAACCGGCTCAAAAGTGCCCCACACCACACTCCCTGCCGGGATCACCACCTGGCCAAAGCGATCCACCACCGGCTCGGAGACTTCCAGGTGGCCGTTGATGGCCTGGTAGGGCTGGAAAGTGATGGGGCGGTAAGCCGTGAGGAGAATACGGGTGCCGGCAGGCAGCTCGCCCCGCGTGGCTCCAGGGAGATCCCCACCTGGGCTGAGGTCGGGCCGACGTTGATAGGAATAGGCCTCGCCTTGGGGGAGTTGTCCACCTGGGGCCGCTTGAACGGGCACCACCGGGATCGGATCCAAGGCCGGAGCTGTGGGATCCAGCGGCATTTGCGGCACCTGAGGTACAGGCGGTAGGGCCGGTGGGGCGGCAGAGCTGGGGGAGGGCGGAGCACTCAGCAAGGGCAAGGTAGGGACGGGATCCCCCCTGGGGGGCACCGGCTGAGGGGTGAACTCGAACTGCTGAGCAGCAACCGGGGTAACGGCACCGGCTATCAACACCCCCCAAAAGGAACTCCTCTGCAACAAATGCAGGAACGGCTGCAAGGTTGAGCTCATGGATCCCATCCGGTCGCAACTGGCAGTAGCTTAACATCCTGCCCCGCTTGTGCCCACTAGATTTAGTAGGTATTAAGGGATCGGAAGCTCTTAAAACACTATTGAGCCTGTTCGGGGTCTGGATCGAGTTTTCCCTAGGGGCTGGGGGAAGGAGAAGGAGTCGGTCCGCCGGGATCCCCTGGCTGGGGGGCTGGGGATTCTGGCTTAGGAGACTCTGTAGCCTCACTCTCCTGAGCCTCGGGGCTGGACTCCGGCTTGGGTTCTGCAGGAGACCGTCCTTCTGGAGAAGGAGAAGGTGAAGGCTGATACATTTACGCTGAACACTGCTGAACATCACTGTTCAACTATGCAGCGATAGCATTCTGTTTGTT
>NZ_JANSHW010000283.1:0-8077 GCF_047461815.1 Synechococcus sp. R6-10 | reverse complement strand
CTCCAGAAGGGCAGGGTGAACAGGCCAACCACCAGATTGACCGGAAAAGGCGCAAGCCCAACCGACATGATCGTGAAAAAGGTGATGAAGGAGTTCCAAGCGATGGCGAAAGGCAGCAACGCCAAAACACCGATTTGCCGGGCCGGGATCACCACCTGAAAGGTCTGTTCGGACTTGTGCAGTTGAATCCGGCTGCCTGCTGGCTGTCGAGTAGGGACTGCTGCTGAAGAAACCAGTGCCGGGCGACGATCCAAATGCTCCAGCGCCTCCAGGGCCTGCCGGGCGGAAGCAGGACGATCCGCCACCACAGGTTCCGTCATCCACCGCAGCCAGTCGCGAAAGGGCGGGCTCAGTTGCACCGCTTGCTCGAACACAATCCGGGCTCCCTCCTGGGGCAAGTCCGCCGGATGTTGTCCGGTGAGCAGGTGGATTAGGGTGGCACCTAAGCTGTAGAGATCGGAAGCGGGCACGGTTCTGCCGCCAAATTGCTCTAGGGGCATGTAGCCGTAGCTCCCCACCACGGTGTAAGATCCCTGCTCCCGGGGGGCAGCCGCCTGAACCGAGCCAAAATCCACTAGGTACACCTGCTGGTCGGATCCCAAGAGAATGTTGCTGGGCTTGAGATCTCGGTGAATGACGGGGGGATGGAGTTCGTGCAGGTAGACGAGAATGCGCAGCAGCTTTTGCGCCAGCTCCCGCACCTCCGGCTCGGCAAAGCGCCGCCCTTGCTCCATCCACTCCTGCAGCGAGGGGGCGTCGATGTAGGTTTGCACCAGGGCTAGGCCCCGTCCTCCCTCTAGGCTGATCTCGAAGTGGTCGCGGTATTCAGGAATGGCTGGATGGGAGAGGGTCTGCAGGATCTGGGCTTCCCGCTCGAACAGCTTCAGGTCGGCCCAATCAAAGTCTGGCCCAAAGAGTAGCAGCTTGATCACCACCTGTTCCGAGGTGAGCAAATCCTGAGCCAGGTAGGTGTGTCTGCCGCTGCGCTTGCTCAATCGCCGCTCTGGCCGATAGCGACTGTGCCAAATTGGACGCTCTGGAGTCATACCCTCTCCTCAGGTCCGACCCTGCTGGTTGCTTCAGCTTTAGCCTATCTTTGTCCCTTTTGGATCCCTGCCGCCGCGCCCCTCAAAAACCGACTAGAGTGAGTGAAGAGATGTAAAGTAAGCTCTCAGGTTATATGGCCTCGAACCTGAAGATTCAAAAAATCCTCTATGTGCGGCTGCCCTGCAACCCCATTTTTCCCATTGGGGTGGTTTATTTGGCCGATCACGTCCACAAGCTGTTCCCCCAAGTTGAGCAGCGCATCTTCGATATGGGCACCTTCCCGCCCCTAGATTTTCGCCGCCGCATGCTGGAGCAGATCGACCAGTTTCAGCCGGATTTGCTGGTTTTCTCTTGGCGGGATATTCAAGTCTATGCGCCGGTGAACGGGCGGGCCGGCAATCTACTGCAACACTCTTTTGAGTTTTTCTACGCCCGCAACCCCCTGAAAAAATTGCGGGGATCCCTGAATAGCCTCAGGCTGGTGCTGGCCTACTATGGCGAGATTTGGCGCAACACACGGCTGGTCTGGCAGGGGATCCGCAGAGCCAGGCGCTACAAACCTCACGCTGAAGCGGTGTTGGGGGGTGGGGCAGTCAGCGTCTTCTACGAACAATTGGGCCGCTACCTGCCCCAAGGCACCATCATCTCGGTGGGGGAAGGAGAAACGCTGCTGGAAAAAGTCATCCAAGGGCAAAGCCTTGCTGCAGAGCGCTGCTATCGGGCCAAGCTGGAGCAACCTCGCCCAGGTTTGATCCACGAGCCGCCTCAACCTCTGCAAAAAACCGCCTGTGATTACACCTACATCACCGCCATTTGGCCGGAAATTGACTACTACTTAGAAGGGGGCGACTTTTACATTGGGGTACAAACCAAGCGCGGCTGCCCCCACAACTGCTGCTACTGCATCTACACCGTCATCGAAGGCAAGCAGGTGCGCCTCAACCCTGTGGATGAGGTGATCCGAGAAATGATGCAGTTGTACGAGCGAGGAGTGCGAAACTTTTGGTTTACTGACGCCCAGTTTATCCCTGCCCGCCGCTACATTGAGGATGCGGAGGAATTGCTGCAGAAAATCCTTGATGCCGGCATGACCGATATTCGTTGGGCTGCCTATATTCGGGCCGACAACCTCACCCCAAAGCTGGCCGAGCTCATGGTGAAAACTGGCATGAGCTACTTCGAGATCGGCATCACCAGCGGATCCCAGGAACTGGTGCGCAAAATGCGCATGGGCTATAACCTGCGCACGGTACTGGAGAGCTGCCGCTACCTCAAACAGGCAGGGTTCAACGATCTGGTTTCGGTCAATTACTCCTTTAATGTTATCGACGAGCGACCGGAAACCATTCGGCAAACAGTACGGTATCACCGCGAGCTGGAAGCCATTTTTGGCCGCGACAAAGTTGAGCCGGCTATCTTCTTCATCGGCTTGCAACCCCACACCCACCTGGAAGATTTTGCTCGCAAAATCGGTGTTATCGACGACCGCTTTAACCCCATGCACATGACTCCTTGGACGGCGCGCAAACTGCTCTGGAACCCAGAACCCCTGGGATCCTTTTTTGGGGAAGTGTGTCTGGAAGCCTGGGATCGCAACCCCCATGATTTTGGCCGCGAGGTGATGGATATCCTGGAGCGTCGTCTTGGCCTGGCAGAGTTGGAAGAAGCCCTGAGCGCGCCTCTAACAGGGGTTTACGTGTCTTAGCTCTTGGGCCAGCAGCCTCGCTGAACCGGGCAGGATATGCTGGTCCAAAAGGAGGGATCCCTGTTGGGGTAAGGTGGCTGGCCTTCGAAGGCAGCCGGTTCTCCCTCTGTTCTGCAACCAACTGCTCCCATGCCTACTCTGCCTGCTTCCCCCACCTACTACCAACAGCTGGGGCTTTCTCCCCAAGCCAGCCTGGAGGAGATCAAAGCTGCCTACCGCCAGCGGGCACGCGAACTGCACCCGGATCGGTTGCCTGCCGATATCCCCGCAGGGTTGCGGCAGTTGGCCCAGCGGGAGTTCCTCCAGCTACAACACGCCTACCGAGTTCTCAGCGATAGCCAGCAGCGTCGGGCTTACGATCTCAGCCTCATGTCCAAACCCTTGCCTCCTCATGCGCCGGTGCAGGTGGTGCTTGAGCCGACTGCGACCTCTGTCAGTTGGCTCGCCCTCTTGAGTGCTGGACTGATAGGGGCTGCTCTGTGTTTGGCGGGCTTGGCCCTTTGGAATGCCCTCAACCCGGCCCAAGACTTGGACGCAGCCGGCAGAGTGGCCCTCCAGGCTCCTGCCAACCCGGATCCCTCTCCCTCGCCCAGGCCAGACTCCGGATGGGATGGGGATCTGCCCGCAACCTCTTCAGAGACGATGACCTCGGCCCCGGCTAGTCTTTCTGAAGCCACCTCTCCACCTTCTTCTGAGCAGATTGACCGCTTTGCCCGCACCCTCCTGGCGGTGCAACCTCTTCTGGAGAGCACCCAAAATCGCCTCCAACAGGCCAACAGCAGCGAGGAACGTCGGCAAATCGAACAACAGTTTGAGGCTGCTGCTGCCGAGATCATCGTCGCCCATCAACTGACCCCAGAGGACTATCAGCGCATCTCCGCCAGCGCCCAATTGGATCCGCAGGTGGCAGCCGCCATCACCGCAGCCGTGCGCCGTTGGAGGTCTCCGTCGCGCTAGCGGGACAGGGCCCTTGCGGCCAGCCGTGGAGAAAACACCTCGTAGATGACGGTCAAAGGCTGGCCCCTGTGCAACAAAAGATAATGCCTAGCCCAGAAGGGACCGGGACACTGCAGCAGCCGGGCAACCGGGTCTGCCTCGCCGTGGTAAAGGCCGCGCAGCTCGCGAAAGGTCTCCAGTTTTTCTTGGATCAGATTTTGGCCAATGGGCCGATCGGGATGGGGCAAGTATTGAACCAGATGTTCGGAGTTCCACCAAGAGGTGGCATAGAGCAAGGGCTGTTGAGAGGTTACTCCGCACAGCCAAACCCGCCGCCGCATCAAAGGGGATCCCAGCCGCCCCAAATCTCTGGCCAGCTGTTGCATGGACTTGGGGGCAGTGCCCTGCTCTGCCTGTAAATCAACCCGGCCCGTGTCCAGCAGATGAGCCTGAATCGGCTCTTGGATCAAGGCAGCAAGATTACGGGTGGTAAAGCCATCCCCCAAAAGCAGCAAGCGCAGCACGGGATCCACCTGCACCAGCTCAGGCTGTACCGGGTCTGGCTCCCCCTGCCAATGCAGCTGTAGAGGCCACCAATCGCCTTGGCCAGAGGAGACATTGCCCAAAGAGCCATCTGCAGAACGGAGAGCAGCGCTCCAAGGGGATCCGGCAGCGTCGGCATGGCAGGTGAGGGGAGAGGGGGAAAGTTCCAAGGCGGCGGTTCAGTTGTTAAGTTCTGTATCGCCCCTAGTCTAACCCACCCGCCGTCTCTGCTCCGAGGACTTTCGTGACATACTCCGGCACTCATGCTGATGCACAGAGGGCGGGGCTTCCCGGCGGTCTAGCTAACTCGTGCCCGGCTGAACGAGCAGTCGCACCACCCAGGGGACGACCACGACGACACTGATCAGGCGTGCCAAGTGCATGACCACCACTGTGCTGGTTTGGGCTCCCATGTCCAGGGCTATCAGGCTCATGTCGGAAATGCCTCCTGGAGCTGTGCCCAAGATGGCAGTCAAGCGCTCGATCCCCAGCCAACGGGAGATCAGGTACCCCGACAAGACCCCCGTGCCCACCGCAATCACTGTACAGAGCAGGGCTGGTCGCCACAGATCTTTCAGGGCCAGAAGCGTATCGGCAGTGAGCTTAGTACCCAAAAGAATGCCCAACACCACCTGCATGGCAAAACGGATCCCGGCTGGGGGAGCGGGAATTGGGATCGCTCCCCAAACATTCACCAGACCCACCGCCACCATGGAGCCCACCAGCGCTCCTGCCGGAAGCCTCAGCTTGACCCCGATCAGGGCGCCAGCCAGCCCGATCAACACCGTCCAGAGATAGCTCATCATTTGGGCTTGGCTTTGAGAAGAGAGGAACGCTGTGAATCCGGGCTTGGCCCAACTCCTCCACGGCACTGTGCACAGACGCCGTAGAAGTCAAGCACATGGTACTCGATCGCAAATTGGTATCGGCTGGAAAGCTGTGCCTCCAAATCTTCCACCGGACAATCGGGCAAAGGCACCACCCGCCGACATTCGGTGCAGATCAGGTGGTGGCGGTTGTGGCCATTGCTGGGCAGAACCTGGTAGTAGGTCTGCTGGTCTCCCAAGTTGACCGCTTGCAGCTTGCCCTCATTGCGCAGAGCATCCAAAACTCGATAAACCGTGGCCAGACCGACGGTGTGGTTGGCATTGCGCAACTCCAAAAAGATCTCTTGCGCCGAAAGGGGCTGCGACTGCTGCTCTAGCACCTCCAGAATCAATTTCTGGTTGCGGGTCTGGCGGGAAGAAGACATGATCCCTTCGTGTAGGTCGTTTTGGGGGTCAACGCTCAGCGTCTGCCTCAGCTTTCATGCGCTCTAGGGTCTGGTGCATCTGGTCAAACATTTGGGTCAGGGAGAGCCCAAACCCCCCAAGCTGAGTTTGCAGTTGTTTGATGGTCATTTGAGCCATAAAGTCGTCGGAGAGTTCCAGCCGCTTCATGAAAATGCGCTGGCGCTCCAGCAACTCCTCCATCTGTTCGATGAAGATTTTTTTGCCTTCCCGGTCGAATTGGCCGTACCGTTGACCAAGCTGCATCAGGTTTTGGAAATCCTGAAACAGTTGCTTGGCTTCCTCTTGGACGATCTCAGAGTCGAAGAAGCTCATGGCCTTCCGTTTGCCCTGAATAAACTGCATTGGGTATACCCATCCTATCCGAATCCGATTGCCTCAGCAGGAGGCAACCCCTCCTGCGAGTACGGGATCCCGCCCTTCTGGCTCAGGATAGACTCTGGCTTGTTTGCCTCGGTGTCCGGTATGCTTCCGTTTCCTTGCGTTAAGGCTTACACTCAGCCGGCTGTGGCCCGGCGGTGGTGCGAACGGGTGCAGGGATCCCGACCTCTGTTTCTGGCCTGCTTGGGGTTTACCGAAACGGCTCTTGTTCCGGGCATTTCGGCTGCCGGCGCTACCCCCTCCTTGCGTCGCTACACAGCTCTTGCCGATGGGGAAGTGTTGCTGGCGGGCCATTCTCACCGCTTGCCCACCTCTCCGGATGGCTATCCTTCCCCAGTGGTGATCAGCTGCGCCATCCTGAGGGAGTTGGGGATCCCGTGCCGAGTGTTCGATTGTGGCTTGCCGGAACCTTTGCCGGGGGCAGAAATGGTGAGCTCTGGGGGAGTGGCCCGCTGCTTGAGCACAGGACAGGCTCTGTCTTTGGAGCAGGTGGGATCCCTTTGGCAAGAAGGGTACGACCGCGGATCCCGGCTGGAGCAAGGCTACTGTGTGATTGGGGAGTGTGTGGCAGGGGGCACCACCACGGCGCTGGCGGTGTTGTTGGGACTGGGGTGGGCAGCAGAGGGCATGGTAAACAGCAGCCACCCGGTCTGCAACCACGCCCAAAAGCTGGCCTTGGCCCGGCAGGGATTGGCCCGTCTGCCAAGGGGAGCTTCTGCTGCTGAGGTGGTGGCGGCAGTGGGGGATCCCATGCAGCCCTTTGTGGCCGGGTTGGCGATGGGCGCAGCGCAACGGGGAGCGGTGCTGCTGGCAGGGGGAACCCAAATGTTGGCGGTGCTGGCCTTGATGCAGCGCTGGGGGGAAGAGCAGGGGATCCCTTGGCCCCCAGAGAACGTGGTTGTGGGAACCACCCGCTGGGTGGCAGAGGATCCCTCGGGCAATACGGTGGCCTTGGCAGAGTTGTTGGGGGTTGCTCCCCTTTTGGCCACCCAACTGAGCTTTGCCAATAGCCGCTATCTGCCTCTACAGGCTTACGAGCGGGGCTATGTCAAGGAAGGGGTGGGGGCGGGTGGGCTGGCCATTGCCAGCAGCCTTTACGCCGGTTGGGGCCAAGCGGAGCTGTTGGCAGCAGTTGAGCGCAGCTACGAACGCCTGGTGCTTCAGGCCGGCTCCAAGGGGGCCATGGTCAACCCCTCCCGCAGCAATTGCTGATGGTAGAGCTCCGCCTGTTCTTGAGGGCCGACCCAAACAACTGCTTGCCCTTCGGCATCCACCTGCACGGTCAGTTGCCGCGCTAGGGGCAAAGTCATGCCGGGGATGTATTTCAGCAGACATTCCGTAACGTGCTGAAAGGTATTGAAATCGTCATCCAAGACGATCACCTTGAAGTGGGGGTAGGGCTGGCGAACCTGGGTTCTCGAGGGCGAGAACTGCTGAGCAGGTCGAGTTGGAGCTTCCGTAGTCATAGCAGAAGAGATCGACACAACTACCGAGTAACTTGGGTCTCTCAGGGGTGAGAAACCGGTCGCTTCTGATGATCTATCTCTATCTAGTTTCTAGTCTAATTGGCATCTTGTTGGCAGCTTGTGTCTGTATTCGGATCCCTTGTCGGTCGTTGGCGTCAGCGATAGAGCATGGTTCCTCTAAAGCTCTTCCCGCAGCGGGCGGCGGGGCTTTTGCCCGCCGAAGTGGCGCTCGAAATACAGGGCAGTGGCCCGGCGTAGAATCCCGGCTTGGGCAAGGGCCTGACACAGGGATCCGCCTGGCGGCAGGTGCTTCTGGATCTGTTCGATTTGGGCGGCGCTGACCAATCCAGAAGCCTTGAGGTAGTCGGCCACGTGGCGTCCCCCTGCCAGTTGAACAGAGTAGCCCCCTTCGCTGAAAAATTTGACGGTCTCCGGCTTGAGGCCGCTGTGGTGGGCCAGCACATCCGTGAAGGTGCACCCTTCCTTTTCCCAAGCGTGAATGACGGTTTCGATGCCGGCATTGTCGATCAGGCCAGCCGCCCGCAATTGGGTCAATACCCGCTGTACCCAGGGGGTAGCCCGCTGTAGAGCTTCCAAGTCCTCTTCCCCCAAATATTGCTGCGGGGGCAATTCGCTTTCTGGGGCACTCAGCTCGGCTGCCCAGTCGGCTATGGTCAGGGCCTTGAGATCCTCTGTCTCTGGCCGGGCTT
>NZ_JANSHW010000282.1:0-3913 GCF_047461815.1 Synechococcus sp. R6-10 | reverse complement strand
AGTGAAGGTTTGCAACAACAGGGGGGGGTGTCGGGAATCAGAGGCAGGCAAGGTGGTATCCAAAAGGAGCTGCTGCTCCACCAAGTCGTGCCAGGAGATGGTGGGCAACCCACCAGAAGGGAGTACTGCTCCAGAGGCCAGCTCCCTTGCCAGGTTTGTGTAGTACTCCGGTGGCACCTGCAGAAAGTTTACGCCTCCCTGTCGCAGCCGGCGCACACTGGCGAAGACATCTGAGCTGTGCAACGCCGCATGTTGCAGGCCAGGGCCATGATGGGCATCCAAAAACTCCTGGATCTGGGAAGCGGCACAGGTGGGCTCGTTGATGGCCAACTGGATCCCGGCTTCAGGATCTCCCACCACCACACTTTCTAGGCCAGAGGTGTTGGTGCGGATGCTATAGCGATACAGAGACCGCCAACCCAGCACCTGCTCATACCAATCCGCCGCTGCCTGCAGGGATCCCTGCTCCACGTTCAATACCAGGTGATCCCAGTGGGAAAACAGGTTCTCCTCGGCGGGAGCTGAATCGGGGATCCCTGAGCTGGGGATCAAAGAATGCCGAAGTCCATAGGGGGTGCGCAGGCACAGAGCAGGGCAGCCTTCGTCTTCTGCCGGGATCCACTCCACTTGGGCTCCTCGCCTCTGCAAAAGCTCTGCCAAGCCCAACAGCTCTTGCTCCTCCACCGCCAAGGCCACATCCACCACCCCAGGCGAATGTTGCTGCAAATAGCGATCCACCTCATCCCCGGCGTGAGCCGGCTGAGATAGGCGCAAGCGCAGGGATCCCTGACGCAGACAGAGGGTACTGCCGAGCTGTCCTTCCATTCGGAAGCCCCAAACTTGACAAAAGTGTTCCTGCCAACGGGGCAGATCCCAAAGATAGAAGTGCAGGTGATGGATCCCTTGGACGATTCGATTGGACTGGTTCATAGAGCAAGGCACTGCTAAGGTAAAGGCCGAGTATCCTGACGTTCTCACGGCAACAGACGACCTGGGCCGTCCTACCTCAGCATAGGCCCGCCATTTGCCGATGGAAAAGCGTAAAACAACGTTAAGAAGATATTAAAACAGCATTAAAAAATAGGATGAAAATAAGATTAAAAAATCACGCAACCGAAAATATCCTCAGAGCGCAAGGGACTAAAATTAAATCAGGCGAGGTGTATTTAGAACGCCTAAAAAAGAAACAGAAGAGTTGCTAAAAGCCCTTCGTAGGATCCCTATAAGCCTTGCAGAGATCTATTGGTTCTTTAGCTCTCTTTTAGAGCCTGCGTGGGGCAAAGGCCGGGGTGCTGCCTCGCCCTGTCGATAGATTATCAGGCGTAATAGCCGGGAGGATTGTTATGGTTGCCAGTGTGCAGCGTTCTGTAGCATCACCTACAGAATTGAAGGCGGAACCAAGGACAGGATCCAACGCAGCCGGTCAAAAAGTTTTGAGCGATTTTGCAACGGGAGCCTGGCAGCGCTGCATCGACGTCAGAGACTTTATTCAGCGCAATTACACCCCCTACACCGGTGATGAAACCTTCTTAGCTGCAGCCACCGAGCGCACCCAGCGGCTGTGGGCCAAGGTCAAGGATTTGATGGCTCTGGAGCGAGAGCGAGGGATCCTAGATGCCGATACTGCCGTTCCCTCTACCATCACCAGCCACGCCCCTGGCTATATCGACCCAGAGCTGGAACAGATTGTGGGGCTGCAGACGGACAAACCTCTGAAGCGGGCCATCATGCCCTTTGGCGGCATCCGCGTGGTGGAGTCTTCCCTCAAAGCCTATGGCTACGAGTTGGATCCCCGCACCAAGGAAATTTTTACCCAGTACCGCAAAACCCACAACGACGGCGTTTTTGACGCCTATACCGAAGAGATGCGCCGCTGCCGCCGCTCCGGGATCATCACCGGCCTGCCCGATGCCTACGGTCGGGGTCGCATCATTGGGGACTACCGGCGGGTGGCCCTCTACGGGGTGGATCGGCTCATCGAAGACAAGCAGGCCCAAAAAGCCAGTCTAGACCTGGACACGATGGACGAAGAGACCATCCGCCTGCGGGAGGAGCTCTCCGAGCAGATTAAGGCCCTACAAGAGCTGAAAGAGATGGGATCCCGCTACGGGTTTGACCTGGGCCGTCCGGCAGCCAACGCCCGAGAAGCCATCCAATGGCTGTACCTGGCCTACCTGGCAGCCGTCAAGGAGCAAAACGGGGCGGCCATGTCCTTGGGGCGGGTGTCCACCTTCCTGGACATCTACATCGAGCGGGATCTGCAGGCCGGGATCCTCACCGAGGAAGAGGCCCAGGAGCTCATTGACCACTTTGTTATGAAGCTGCGCATGGTGCGGTTTTTGCGCACCCCTGAATACAACGAGCTGTTCAGCGGGGATCCCACCTGGGTTACCGAGTGCATCGGCGGCATGGGCCTGGATGGGCGGCCTTTGGTTACCAAAACCAGCTTCCGCATGCTGCATACCCTCTACAACCTTGGCCCAGCGCCCGAGCCCAACTTGACCGTGCTCTGGTCGGAGCGGCTGCCGGAAGCCTTCAAGCGCTACTGCGCCAAGGTCTCCATTGAAACCAGCTCCATCCAGTACGAAAACGACGACTTGATGCGCCCCTACTGGGGGGATGACTACGGCATCGCCTGCTGTGTGTCGGCCATGCGCATCGGCAAGCAGATGCAGTTTTTTGGAGCGCGGGTGAACTTGGCCAAGTGCCTGCTCTATGCCATCAACGGCGGTCGGGATGAGATCTCCGGCGAGCAGGTGGCTCCTGCTTTCGCCCCCATCACCGCCGATGTCCTGGACTACGACGAGGTGTGGCCGCGCATGGCGCAGATGATGGCCTGGCTGGCCAAAACCTACGTCAACACCATGAACATCATCCACTACATGCACGACAAGTACTGCTACGAGCGCCTGGAGATGGCCCTGCACGACCGGGACGTGCTGCGCACCATGGCCTTTGGGTTGGCCGGCCTGTCGGTAACAGCCGACTCCCTATCCGCCATCAAATACGCGCGGGTACGGGCCATCCGGGATGAGCGGGGCCTAGTGGTGGATTACGCGGTGGAGGGCGACTTCCCCAAATACGGCAACAACGACGACCGAGTTGACTCCATTGCGGTGCAACTGGTGCAGACCTTCATGGCCGAGCTGCGCAAGCACAAGACCTACCGCAATGCCATCCCCACCCAGTCCATCCTCACCATCACCTCCAACGTGGTCTACGGCAAGAAAACCGGCAACACCCCCGACGGGCGGCGAGCGGGCGAGCCCTTTGCCCCAGGGGCCAACCCCATGCACGGCCGGGACACCAAGGGGGCGGTGGCGTCGCTGGCTTCGGTGGCCAAGCTGCCCTACGACGACGCTCTGGATGGGATCTCCAACACCTTCTCGATTGTGCCGGCGGCCCTAGGTCGCACAGCGGAGGAGCGGGTTGCCAATCTAGTGGGGCTGCTGGATGGCTACATGCGGGATGGCGGTTTCCACCTCAACGTCAATGTTCTCAACCGCGAGACCCTGCTGCATGCCATGGAGCACCCGGAGCTCTACCCACAGCTCACCATCCGGGTTTCCGGCTATGCGGTGAACTTCATCAAGCTCACCCGCGAGCAGCAACTGGATGTCATTAACCGCACGTTCCATCAACACTGCTAAAAGACCAGCCTGGGGATCCCTGAAGTCCGCCCATACCGGGGTCGATGGAAGGGATCCCCCATCGATAACCGAGGAGGCCCGATGATCATGACTGTTTGTAGCGCTGCGGATCTGGTCAGCCAGTATGCCTCAGGACGGCGCGATTTTCGGGAGATCGATTTGCAGGGGGCTGAGCTGCAGGGGATCCATTTGGCTGGCGCCGATCTCAGCTATGCCGATTTCAGTGGGGCCAACTTGGCGGGGGCCAATTTGCGGGGGTGCGA
>NZ_JANSHW010000281.1:0-4543 GCF_047461815.1 Synechococcus sp. R6-10 | reverse complement strand
GTCGGAGTCGGTGTGGGTGTTGGAGGAAGCTAGCTTGCTCTACCCCCAAGAGAACCATTAGCAGGGCTGTGGAAACGGTGCCCAAGCTGCGACTAAAAAAGCAAAGCAATCTTTCCAGTTGACCAGGACGAAATGAAGACGGTTTTGAGGTCAGCATTCAACACTTCTCGGCTCTCTCAGCGCGTTCTCTGAGAACACAAAACCAGCTTGACCAAACTTGACTAAAACGAGGCAGCCATCAGTTATCTACCCTCACCGAAACCGTGTTGCTAAAGAGCAACGAGCCCGATGCTGAACGAACAACAGCTCTGTTGGTGATGATGGTGGGAAGAGCGGGAGTTTCAGGAGCAGGCACAAATGGAGTCGGCGTAGGTGCCGGCGGTAGGGGTACGGGAATGCGGAGGCGGCAGGGCTGATCCGATTGATTGCCTTCTGGGGCATAGCAAACGCGAATGAGATCTTCCACAAAGCGAAGCTGATTAAAACTAAGTTGATCCGCTTGTCGAATAATGTCCGTAATGATTTCCTCCAGGTCTCGGGCTGTTCTGGAAAGAGGTACGCTGACAAACAGAATATTCTCCAGATCCCTAACTTCGGGGGGAGCTAAGTTGGAGAAAGGTACTCTATCCCGCTCCCGCAGCAAGATGCGATAAAGGGCTTCACTCCAAGGGGAAACATCCACAGCAGCACTGAAAACAAATCCCCGCAGGGGTGTAGGCTGGCCGGACTGACGCCCTTGGCCCAGGAGATTGGACTGAACCGATACCAATTTCCCCGGCGGTTGAATAATCGATCCGGAAAAGGGGATGGTGAACCGCAAGTTGCCCTCTAAAGCAGCAGTTGACAGGGCAGGGAACAAAATGTCCCCTCTTGAGCTTAGGTTGAACAACTCAACCTTGTTGCCTCTTGAAAAAAGCGGCCCTCCTGGGCAAAGGGCGGCTGTTGAGCCTGAAGGGCAAAGCTGAGCAAAGGGATCCACCACCAACCCCAAAATGGCAGAGGCAAAGCCGGAGCTGGGATCCCTTGGCGGCGACCCCACAGTCGAGGGGCTGCTGGAGGTGCCACCGCAACCTTTCAGGAAAACCGTTAGGGAACCTGTAAGCACTGCCGCCAGGACAAGCGCAGCCGGTTGCCAAAATCTTCTGGGTATACCGAGTCGTCGAAACATTTGCTTATCGCCTCGCTCTCGATTAGGGATGTTGTCAGCCTGCGGAATGACTCTAGCGGGATCCCACCGTGAGAACAGCGTCGCTGAATGGCGCCACAAAACGGCTGCCTTCTCTCTCAACTCTCAGCTCGCCACTGAGAAGATAAGAACCAGCAGATAGCGGAACATTGCTTTGCACCCTCACCTGCAGGCGGTGCTCCCCAATAGCAGCAGGGAATAAGTTGGCAAAGGGAGCTTCCAGCCCTTCAGAAAACCGTGCCAGCACAAAAGTCCCCTCAGTAGCTGCAGCCAGACGCTGTAACTCCAGAAGATTCAAATCGACCCCCAACCCAACCACATACACGGTGAGTTTTTGTCCTCGCTCTCTGGCCAAAGTTGTCAGCTCCTGAGTAGCTTGGTTGATGGAGCGGGTGCTTTCGTTGTCAATCCCATCGGTGAATACCACCAAGCGGCGGTTGAAACGCTCGGTGGGCCGAAAGTCGCTCAAGAAACGCCCGGCTTCTACCGTGGCATCGTAAAGGGCGGTGTTCCCTCCGGGAACAGCACGCAAAACCCCTCGTCTCAGCAGCTCTCTATCGCTGGTGAAGTCCTGCAACAGCTGAGCCGTGCGCAGAGGCTGCCCCAGGGCTGTAACGCCAAAGCCTGCTCCTCGGTTGTCAAAGCGCAGAATGGCGCCCAGATCCAGGGGTGCAGGGCGAAATTGATCCAGGAGCCGAAAAACAGCCAGGAAGCGCCGAGATTGGGGATCCAAGACCAACAGGCTGCCTGAGCCATCCATCAGCACAGCCATGAGCAAAGGCCGCTGAGGCAGATCCGGCGGGGGATTTTCGATCCGGGTGGGTGTCAGGGTCAAGGTTACCGGCTGCGGGATCCCTAGCAAGTCGGTTACCCGGTTTACCTGCAGGCTGACCTGACTGGCGGAGAGCTGGGTTATTGGTTGGGGCGGATCCCCGCCTTGCAGGAGGGCGATGTTGAACTCCATTTCCCCTTGTGTGCCAGAAAAGGAGCGGGTCAGAGCCCCATTGAACGTCAGGCGAGCTTGGGACCCACAGCCGACGGCTCAATGCCTGTACCGCCGGAAGAGCCACAGCCGACAAGGCAGCTTCCCACGAGCACCAGGAGAAGCAGCCAACCAGCTTTTTGGCTTTTTACTTGACCGGGCTGTATTTTTACAGTCATTGCAGCTGCCAGTGCAAGCATAGTGGGGTGGCATGAAAGTACGGAGTTACAATACCACCCAGTAATTCCGAAAGCTACTGTAGCGCTTGGTGTAGGCGTAGAGATTTTTACTGCAGTTAGAGGATCTCGAGTTCATCTTTTTTCACAATGCGAGCACAGCGGGTCTCAGCTTTGAGCCTAGTAGGGCGGCTAAAGCCTGTCTGCTCCGAGAATTGCTTCGAGATAAAGACCCCTTTGTTTTGCCACTTGTGGCAAGCGTTCTCGCTGACCAATTGTCAAATAAGCCGGCGCTCTCTTCCGTGGCCTATAGTTCATAGCAGCTCATCAGTGCAGGTGTAAGCTCTAAAAGGATCCCCTGGGTGAGGAGGAGAACTGAACATGGCGGCAAAGCAACTCAAGTTCTATTGGAGCCCCCAACACCAGCTCTTTAGCTGCGATGGCGCCAAGTTGGAGGGGCACGGCTACATCCAAACCAACCCCTCCCATGACCTGGTTCACCTGCTCATTGCCGCCAACGGCAACATGCCCTGGCAGCCGGTGGAAAGCCGCGAGCAAACCTGCTTTGCCGAGTACAACGCGGTAATGCTGGAGCACCTGTTGGTCAACTGCTTCAACGCAGCGGTGCTGGGATCCCTGCCCGCCCAGCAGATCATCCCAGAGGCGCGGAAGTTCTTGCGGTGGTTTGTTTCAGAACATTACGCCCCTTTTCCGGTGTCTGAAGAAGAGGCTTTTCGTCGCTTTGCTGCGCACCTGGATATTGAGCGCATTGTGCGTTTGTTCCCCTATTTTTACAGTCTGCGGGCTTGGGAATGCTTCAGCCTCGATTACCGCGCCGAGACCTACGACCTGGAGTTCACCTCCGAGGATGATCCCGTTCGAGAGGCCCCGGAATGGGCGGCGGATCCCAACATTTTGGAGACTCAGGAGCTGGTGCGGCAAAAGCTCTCTGAGGCAGTAGCCGAGGCGGGCTCGATCCGGCCCAAACCGGAGCCCGTTTTCCCGCCAACTTCGTCAGCTTCTCCTCTGTCCGATCCCCCAGCCAAGACCAGGCAGAAAAAAACCGGACTCGGCTTCAAGCCTGCCCGTTGATGGATCCCCTCACCCCTTTCCCACAGGGAGAGGGGAAGACTAATCTGCGCCTTTCACTAGCCGACGAAAGGCCTTTTTGCCCACCTGCAAAATCCGCCCGGCCAGCTCCGAGGCATGGGCAAACTCCAGGTCGGGATCCTCCACCTTTTGCCCATCCAGCCGCACGGCGCCCCCTTGAATCTGCCGACGGGCCTCGGCGGCACTCTTGCACAGGCCACACTCACGCAGGATGTAGCTGAGTTTAACAGGGTAAGACAACCCATCGATGGCAAAGGTGGGGATGGATCCCGTTTCGGCAAGAATACCGTCTAGCACCAGGGCTTGGGCGGTGCGCTGGGCCTCTTCTGCCGCTGCAGGGGAGTGAAACTGGGCCACTAGGGTCTTGGCTAGGAGGATCTGCCGCTGGCGGGGATCCTGCGGCAGCTCGGCAAGGGGCACTGAGGTGAGCAACTCAAAGTAGCGCTCCACCAGGTGATCCGGCACCTTCTCCAGCTTGGAGTACATGGTGAGGGGATCCTCGGTCAGGCCCACGTAGTTGTTTTTGGACTTGGACATTTTCTGGTACCCGTCCAGCCCCTCCAAAAGCGGCACCGTCAGGCAAAACTGCGGCGCTTGGCCCTTCCAAATTTGCAGATCCCGACCGGTGAGCAGGTTAAAGCGCTGGTCGGTTCCCCCCAGTTCTACGTCGGCTGCCAGAGCCACCGAGTCGTAGCCCTGCAGGAGGGGATAGAGAAATTCGTGCAGATAAATTGGCGTTCCAGCTCGGTAGCGCTGGGCAAAGTCTTCTTTGGCCAACATCTGCCCCACCGTCATCTGGGCCTGGAGTTCGATCAGCTCACTGAGAGTCAGGCGGGCCAGCCACTCGCTGTTGCGGCGCACCTCCAGCCGACCGGGGGTCTCAAAATCCAAAATCTTGCCGGCTTGCTCCAGATAGGTGCGGGCGTTTTCCTCCACTTCTGCTGGGGTGAGGCGGGGACGGGCCTCCGATTGGCCGGTGGGATCCCCGACCAGCGCCGTGAAGTCCCCGATGAGCAAAATAGCCACATGGCCCGCATCCTGGAACTGGCGCAACTTGCGCAACACCACTGAATGGCCCAGGTGTAGATC
>NZ_JANSHW010000280.1:0-4995 GCF_047461815.1 Synechococcus sp. R6-10 | reverse complement strand
GCCCAAAACCGCCTGGCGGGCAAACCCCCCCCTGGCCCTGCCCCCTTTGGCTACCGCCGCGAAGGGGAACGCTACGTGCTGGATCGCCGGCAGGCCAGCATCGTTCAGGATTTTTTCCAGCACTTTCTCCTCTACGGATCCCTGCGGCAGGCGGTGCGCTTCTTGGAGGAAAAACACCACAAGCGGATTTCTGTGGCCACCGGACGCAACTGGCTGCTCAACCCGGTATACCGCGGGGATCTGGCCTATGCCGACGGCACCACCCTGCGGGACACTCACCCGGCCCTTCTCAGCCGCACGGAAGCCGCCCAGATCGATCGCTGGCTCAAACGCAACCAAGGGATCCCGCGTCGCAGCGCCAGCGCCCCCCGCGCTTTGGCCGGCCTGGTTCATTGCTGCGCTTGTGGCAGCCTTCTGCGCATTGTGCAAACCACCCCTCGCAAGGGGAAAAAGAACGGATCCCCCTACCTCTATCTGCGCTGCCAAACCTGTCGCTACAGCCTCCACTACACCGAAGTCCTGCAAGAGGTGATCCGGCAGGTGTGCGAACAACTGCCCCAACGCGCCCAGACGCTGGATCGACAAGCCCTCACTCAAGCCCGCCAAGAGCTGCAAGCCCAAATCCAGGCCAATACCGAGCGGCTGCGGCAATTGGAAGAGCTACAGCAATCTGGACTGATGGACGAAGCCTCTCTGGCCCAGCGTCGCTACCAGTTGCGAGCAGAGACGGCCCGCTTGGCCCAAAAGCTGGAGCAACTCCCCCCCGCCAACCTCACCCAGACCATCCAAACCCTCTCCATCCCGCCCTTCTGGCAAGACCTCAGCGAGACCGAACGGCGTGCCTACCTGCGGGAATTCCTGCGCAGGATCGAGGTGGATTCTGCAGGAGCGGTGCGAGTTACGTTTGCCTTCGATCCCTGAGAGCGAAGGGTTCCCCCCACCTTCCCCCCAGAATTGAGACCATTCTTGATTCTTTCTCAGCCCAGACCTGCCTCAGCGCCAAGCCAAGAGGACGGGATCAGCGCCATGGCATAGCTGAATCCTTCCCGATTTGGGTGAATTGTCATCTGGAATTGTTTTCTTTTGATCACTGATGAAAGTATATCTAAAACTAAAATCGGGAAAAACATCAAAAATCGACTTGAGAAGCCCTGGGAACTTTCTTAGGACCATTTGCAAGATCTTGGAACTTCTAGCTTTTTGAGGGATCCACCTTTATCCTTCGCAACAGTTCTCAGGGGGCGGGTTGGCTGCCGATAATGTCCCTTGTCTGCCCCATGGAGGAACGCGCTGTGAAATTGGCGGTTTACGGAAAAGGTGGGATCGGCAAATCCACCACCAGTTGCAACATCTCGGTGGCCTTGGCCAGGCGGGGCAAAAAGGTCTTGCAGATTGGCTGTGATCCCAAGCACGACAGCACCTTCACCCTGACCGGCTTTCTCATCCCCACCATCATCGACACCCTGGAAGCCAAGGGCTATCACCACGAAGACATCTACCCAGAAGATGTGATCTACCGCGGCTACGGCGGCGTGGACTGCGTGGAAGCGGGTGGGCCCCCGGCAGGGGCCGGCTGTGGCGGCTATGTGGTGGGGGAAACCGTCAAACTCCTGAAGGAGCTAAACGCCTTCGATGAGTACGATGTCATCCTCTTCGATGTGTTGGGGGATGTGGTGTGCGGCGGTTTTGCGGCTCCCCTCAACTACGCCGACTACTGCCTGATCGTAACCGACAACGGCTTTGATGCCCTGTTTGCCGCCAATCGGATTGCTGCCTCGGTGCGAGAAAAGGCCAAAACCCGCAAGCTGCGGTTGGCCGGGCTGATCGGCAATCGCACCAGTAAGCGGGATCTGATTGACAAATACGTCTCGGCAGTTCCCATGCCGGTTATCGAGGTGCTTCCCCTCATTGAAGATATTCGCGTCTCGCGGGTCAAGGGCAAGACCCTCTTCGAGATGGCGGAAACCGATCCCAGCCTGGAGCCTGTCTGCCAGTACTACCTGAACATCGCCGATGAGCTGCTGGCCCGTCCGGAAGGGATCGTGCCCCAACCTGCCGAGGATCGGGAGCTGTTTGCTTTGCTCTCCGACTTTTACAACACTCCAGCCCGCCAACTGGCCTTGGTGTAAGGGATCCCCTGCCAGCGGGGGCAGTGTGTCCAAAAATGAAGCCACTGTTTCGGAAGACTGTCGCAAACCTTATCAATTTGTTGTCCGATCCGCTTTCCACTCCAAGATGGATCCTGCAGGGATCCCTGGGGATCCCGCTTTGGGAAGGAAATGGCACAGGAGTTGGATATGCAAGGACAAGAGCAACCCACCGTCGTGATTACCGGAGCTTCCTCGGGTGTTGGCCTATACTCAGCTTTGGCCTTGGCCAAGCGCGGCTGGCACGTGGTGATGGCCTGTCGGGATCTGGACAAAGCCTACCGGGTGGCCCAACAAGTGGGGATCCCCCAGGGCAGCTATACCCTGATGCAGATCGACCTAGCCAGCTTGGCCAGCGTGCGGCGGTTTGTCGAGCAGTTCCGCAACTGGGGCCGTTCCTTGGACGCCTTGGTCTGTAATGCCGCCATCTACATGCCCTTGCTCAAGCAGCCCTTGCGCAGCCCGGAAGGATATGAGCTGACCATGGCCACCAACCATCTGGGGCATTTCTTGCTCTGCCACTTGATGCTGGAGGACCTGAAACGCTCCACCTATCCAGATCGGCGGCTGGTGATCTTGGGCACGGTTACCCACAATCCCAAAGAGCTGGGGGGTAAGATCCCACCCCAACCCCACCTGGGGGATCTGCGGGGGTTTGCCCAGGGCTTCAAGGATCCCATCAGCATGGCCGATGGCGGCAAATTCGATCCGGTGAAAGCCTACAAAGACAGCAAAGTCTGCAATATCCTCACCATGCGCGAGCTGCACCGCCGCTTCCATGAGAGCACTGGCATCACCTTCCTCTCCCTCTATCCGGGGTGTGTAGCCACCACGGCTCTGTTCCGCCATCACTATCCCCTGTTTCAAAAACTTTTCCCCTGGTTTCAAAAAAACATCACGGGCGGATTTGTTTCTCAGGAATTGGCCGGAGAGCGGGTGGCCCAAGTGGTGGCCGATCCCGAGTTTCGTCGGTCGGGATTCTACTGGAGCTGGGGTAACCGGCAACGCAAGAATGCCAAGCCCTTTAACCAAGAAGTCTCTGACGAGGCGGCAGACGATGCCAAGGCCAAATTGCTTTGGGATCTCAGCGAAAAATTGGTGGGTGTGCCCCAGTTGGTAGCCCTCTAGTTGGCAACGTTCCCTTCTTTTATGTTTTTAGGAGACGAGCATGAATGCTGCTTTGGATAGTGCCAACGCCCTTAACTTCCAGTGCGAAACCGGCAATTACCATACCTTTTGCCCGATTAGTTGTGTAGCTTGGCTTTATCAAAAAATTGAAGACAGCTTCTTTTTGGTCATCGGCACCAAAACCTGTGGCTACTTTCTGCAAAACGCCATGGGGGTGATGATCTTTGCCGAGCCCCGCTATGCCATGGCGGAGCTGGAAGAGGGGGATATTAGCGCCAAGCTCAGCGACTATGAGGAGCTGAAGCGGCTGTGCCTGCAAATTCAGCGGGATCGCAATCCCAGCGTGATTGTCTGGATCGGCACCTGCACCACCGAGATCATCAAAATGGATCTGGAGGGCCTAGCCCAGAAGCTGGAAGGGGAGATCGGGATCCCGATTGTGGTGGCACGGGCCAATGGCCTCGACTACGCTTTTACCCAAGGGGAAGACACGGTTTTGGCCTCGATGGCTCAACGCTGCCCAGAGCAGGTGCGGGCAGAGGAGCAGGAAACCCGCGGGGGTCTCCAGGCCCTTTTCTACGGGCTCCGCTCCGGAAAAAAGAAAGAGGAGGAAGGCTTCCACAAGCATCCTCCCTTGGTGATCTTCGGCTCGGTGCCCGATCCGGTGGTGACCCAACTCACCCTGGAGCTGAAAAAACACGGGATCCGCGTCTCCGGCTGGTTGCCGGCCAAACGCTATGGGGAGCTGCCGGCCATCGAGCCGGGCACCTATGTGGTGGGGGTGAATCCTTTCCTCAGCCGCACGGCCACCACGCTGGTACGCCGTAAAAAGGCTAAGCTCATCACCGCTCCTTTTCCCATCGGGCCGGATGGCACCCGCGCCTGGATAGAAGCCATTGCCCGCGAATTGGGGATCCCAACTCAAGGCTTGGCAGAGCGGGAAGCGGAAGTGTGGAGCCATCCCCAGGTTCGGGATTATCGGGAGCTGCTGCGGGGCAAGAGCGTTTTCTTCATGGGCGATAACCTGTTGGAGATCTCGCTGGCCCGTTTCCTGGTGCGCTGCGGCATGACGGTGCAGGAAATCGGGATCCCTTACATGGACAAACGCTACCAAGCGGCTGAGCTGGCCCTCTTGGAGCGCACCTGCGAAGAGATGGGGGTACCCAAGCCCACCATCGTAGAAAAGCCGGATAACTACAACCAAATCCAGCGCATCAAGGCCCTGCAGCCGGATCTGGTGATCACAGGTATGGCCCACGCCAACCCCCTAGAGGCACGGGGGATAACCACCAAGTGGTCGGTGGAGTTCACCTTCGCCCAGATCCACGGCTTCGGCAACACCCAGGCTCTGCTGGAGCTGGTGACCCGACCGCTGCGGCGCAATGCTGCCCTCAAAGGCTTGGGTTGGGAGCGGCTGGTGCGAGAAGAAGCCCCTATCTAACCTTCCGGCTCCTCATTGTCAAACAGTAGACCGTCTAGGTGATCTGGCAGTTGCTGCCGGTCGATCCAGACCATGCCCGCCAGAATAGCTTCGGCCTCGTTTTGAAAGTAGCCGTAGGCTTTGGTGCCAATCTCCGACTCGCAAGAGCCATCTTGCTGGAGCAGCCGGCAGCGAAAGATAAACCCCTTCTCTGTAGCTTGGGTGGTGATGCTGATACATTTACGCTGAACACTGCTGAACATCACTGTTCAACTATGCAGCGATAGCATTCTGTTTGTT
>NZ_JANSHW010000279.1:0-14590 GCF_047461815.1 Synechococcus sp. R6-10 | reverse complement strand
CGAAGTCACTTAGCACGGGCCAGGCCAGTGGGTTGGTTATGCGATCCTCAACCTCAGGCGCCACCGTCTGGATCTCCACTGGTACCTGCGCCAACTGGAGCAGGTGCTTATTGAAACTGTGGCCCACTTTGGCCTGCGGGGGGAGCGGATCCCTGGCCTCACAGGGGTTTGGGTGGAGGGGCGCAAAGTGGCGGCCATCGGCATCAAGGTCTCCCGCTGGGTGACCTACCACGGCTTTGCCCTCAACGTCTGCCCGGATCTAGCTGCCTTCGAGGCCATCGTGCCCTGTGGGATCCCTGATCGCCCGGTGGGATCCCTGGTTCAGTTTTGTCCCCGAGTAACGATGGCGGCAGTGGCCCCGGTGGTGGTGAAGTCCTTTTGTCAGGTCTTTGGGCTGCAAGCTCAGGAAGTTTCCTTATCAGAGTGGTTGGGAGAACGCAAGTCTCTAAAGACTCAAGGCTAATCCACCCCCAACTGGCGCAGCAGTTGCTGCAGGATGGCCTGGTTGGCAAAGTTGCCGCTCTTGGAAAAGAGAGCCAAGGCCTGGCGAAAGTCGGCCATGGCGGCTTCTCGATCCCCCAGTTGCAGGTGGGCCACGCCGCGGCTGAAGTAGGCTTCTGGAATTCGCGGATCCAACTGAATGGCCCGCTCCGCATCGGCCAACGCCTCTTGGGGCTGGCGCAACTGGTTGTAGACGTAGCTGCGGTTCACATAGGCCGGCGCATAGGTGGGATCCAACTGCACCGCCCGATCCAGATCCGCCAGGGCAGCCACGGGATCCCCCCGCAGCAACTTGAGGGATCCCTGCCAGTTGAACTCGGAAGCGGTGTTTGGGGCCGAGGTCTTCTCAGGAGGAGGTGGGAAGGCAGGCAAAGAGATGGCAGGGGCAGGAGCGAGGAATGCTGCCAAGAAACCTATCAGAGCTATCCTTCCCCATCGACACTTGATTGTGCTCCGCACCGCTAATGACGTCCTCTTCGGATCCCGAACTAGTTCAATATAGACCGTCGGCGAGAGGGTCAACCCCCTGCACTTAACTTGCAAGGGGTGCGGGGAGCTACAAGTTCCGCGCTCTGGCGGGAAAGTCAGGGTCGAGATACCGACTCCTCTGCCAAGTCGTTCTGTGACGCGGGGCAGGAATGCCCAATGGCAAGGTTGGGAGGCCCAAGCTCTATTGGCTAGAGTGAGGGCGGGGGGATGTTACAAGGAAAGCTTCTGGAATAGATGAGCCACCGGCAGGGCAAATCCTGGAATAACCTCTTCACCTTCTAGAAGATCAACCGATTTCAGGAGGCGGTCAGGCTCTTGAGAGCTGCGATACACCAGGACGTAGTGCTCGCTGGGGTGAACCAGCCAAACCAGGCGGCTGCCATTTTCAAAGTACTCCACCAGCTTGTCATGAATTTCTTCAACCGTATTGCGGGGGGAAAGCACTTCAACAGCCAGATCTGGAGCGCCTTCCAAAAATCCTGTGGGCAGTTCAGCCATGCCCTGCAAGCGTTCTTTAGCAAAAAAAGAGATGTCAGGGGAGCGCCAATTTCCACTCTTCATCTTAAAAGCAGTGCTGGAATCTAAAACGATCCCCAGCTTGTTGGACAAAACGTAGGGGGTCAAAGCTGCCAATAGGAGGCTGCAGACATAACCATGGAGTGCCCCCGCGCTTCCCATATCAATTGGCTTCCCATCAACAATCTCGTAGCGATGTCCCTCCCTGGACAACGCCATGAATTCTTCGGCTGTCCAAGCTCTTTTTCCCTGAGTTGGCACAGCTCCGACGGTCATCTGCAAACTCCTTGCTGCTCCTTCGACACCGCAAGCCAAGCCCGCAGGGATCCCCCAGCGGCTTTTCCTCGAGGGGGGACGCCAAAGGCTAAAATAGCCTAGCTCATCCTACTGTACCGACGGAAAAGGCACCTTGATCGAGCGCTACACTCTGCCCGAAATGGGCCAGATTTGGTCCACTGCCCACAAGCTCCAGACCTGGCTGCAGGTGGAGCTGGCTGTCTGTGAAGCGCAAGCGGAGCTGGGGCGGATCCCGCAAGAAGCCCTGCAGGAGATCAGAGCCAAAGCCGCCTTTGACCCGGCGCGGGTTTTGGAAATTGAGGCGGAAGTGAAGCACGATGTTATTGCCTTCCTAACCAACCTCAACGAGCACGTGGGCGAGGCAGGGCGCTACATCCACCTGGGCCTGACCAGCTCGGACGTGTTGGATACCGCTCTGGCCGTGCAGCTTGTGGCCTCGGTGGAGATCTTGCAAGCTCGCCTGGCCGACCTCATCGCTGCTATCCGCGACCAAGCTCGGCAGCACCGCTACACCCTCATGATCGGCCGCACCCACGGTGTTCACGCCGAGCCGATTACCTTTGGCTTTAAGCTGGCAGGGTGGCTGGCCGAGTGCCTGCGCCACCAAGAGCGCCTAGCTCGCCTGCGGGAAGTGGTGGCGGTGGGCAAGATCTCTGGCGCCGTGGGCACCTACGCCAACGTGCCTCCCCAGGTGGAGCAGTTGGCCTGCGCTCGCCTGGGCCTGAAGCCCGATACAGCCTCGACACAGGTAATCTCGCGGGATCGCCACGCTGAATACGTGCAAACCTTGGCTCTGATTGGCTCTTCCCTAGAGCGCTTTGCTACTGAAATCCGCCACCTGCAGCGAACAGAGGTACTGGAGGCTGAGGAGTACTTTGCCCCCGGCCAAAAGGGATCCTCTGCTATGCCCCACAAGCGCAACCCCATCAAGGCGGAACAACTGACGGGGCTGGCCCGTCTCCTGCGCGGGTATGCCGTCTCGGCCCTAGAAAACATCCCCCTTTGGCATGAGCGGGACATCTCCCACAGCTCGGTGGAGCGGGTTATCCTGCCCGATGCCTCCATTCTCTGCCACTACCTGCTGGTGAACATGGCCGACCTGGTGCGCCACCTGCAGGTTCACACCGGCAACATGGAGCGCAACCTCAACCTCTACGGCGGCGTCATCTTCAGCCAGCAGGTGCTGCTGGCTTTAGTGGAGAAGGGCCTTAGCCGCAAGGAAGCTTACCGCCTGGTGCAGGAAAATGCTCACTGCGCCTGGAACCAGCCCGGCGGGGATTTCCGCGCCAATCTGCTGGCGGATCCCCGAGTGATGGCCCACCTGAGCGAGGCAGAACTGCAGGACTGCTTTGATCCCCAGCGCCACCTAACTCACCTAGACGAGATCTTTGCCCGCTTGGGCATTTGAGGGATCCCCTATGGTTTGGCAGCGGCAGCACGTCTTGGGCTTGGCGGATTTTACTCCCGAAGAATACCAGATGGTTTTGCAGACCAGCGCCAGTTTCCAGGAGGTGTTGACGCGGCGGTTGCCCAAGGTGCCCACCCTGCAGGGGAAGGTGGTGGTGACGCTGTTCTTCGAGCCTTCCACCCGCACCCGTACCAGTTTTGAGCTGGCGGCCAAGCGCCTTTCGGCCGATGTGCTCAACTTTTCCCCTGGCACTTCTTCCTTGGGCAAGGGGGAGACGCTTTTGGATACGGCCCGCACCTTTCTGGCCATGGGATCCGATCTCTTAATCGTTCGCCATGCCCAGGCAGGAGTGCCCCAACAATTAGCTGCCGAGATCGACCGCCGTGGATCCCCTGTGGGCGTTCTCAATGCTGGGGATGGCCTGCACGAACATCCCACTCAAGGCCTGCTGGATTTGTTTACCCTCTGCAGCCATCTGGATCCCCGGCGTCCCCGTCTGGAGTTGCTGCAAGGGATCAAAATCGCCATTGTTGGCGATATTCTCCACTCGCGAGTGGCCCGCTCCGATATCTACGCCCTGGTGGCCGCCGGAGCTGAGGTTCACTTAGCCGGCCCTCCCACCCTGTTGCCCAAAGATTTTGCCCAGTTTGTACCCGGCCACACGCTCCCTGTCCATTGGCAGCTGGAGCCTGCCCTCGAAGGGGCGCGTTTTGTTATCACCCTACGCCTGCAACAGGAGCGCATGGGCGAGTTCCTTCTCCCCAGCTTGCAGGAGTACCATCACTTCTTCGGCCTCACGCGGCAGCGGCTGCGCCTGTGCCACCCAGAGGTGAGGGTTTTACACCCCGGCCCGGTCAATCGCGGTGTGGAACTCAGCTCCGAGGTGATGGAGGATCCCGGCTTGAACCTGATTGAGCAGCAGGTCACCCACGGCGTGGCGGTGCGCATGGCTCTGCTGTACCTCATGGGGGGCGGGCGGATCCCAGCTTAGAGCCCAGATCTTTCTCTGCTCGGGGAACATGTAGAGCTGCCCCACGTCTGGAGTGTTGAAGTCCATCTCCTAGCTAATTCTCTCTGTCAAAACTGTCAAAAGTCGGAAGAAGCTCTGGCCAGAGCTTTTCCCGCCCTGCTGAAATCATGTCCAAGCTTGCCGAGAGGTGAGCAACATCTTTGTCTCAAATTTTACACATCTTGGATCTGGATCGAGTTTTTTTGCAGCCGTCCCAGCTTAGCTCTTATTCAAGTTGTGTCCGTTTGATTGGTTGTCAAATGAGATAGAAGTTCAGCAGCTAGACCTTTTCGCGGATCCTGGGCTCCAGGATCCTGATTTTGCTGAAATCCAAACTGGCCAAGACCACCAGATGGAAAATCGAGGTTTGGAAACGAGTCAGTATACTCAAAAAATATCGATTTTTTCTCTTGACTTAACCCAAAGTTAACCTTTAGATATCCCTCCGTTAACTTTGAGGTTATAGGGTTGAAGATGTTGATTTGCCACAGATATTACCTATGCGAACCCTGCTTTCTGCTTTCTCCCTCACCGCTCTAACAGTAGGATTTCTAACAGCGACCTCGGCTCAAGCCCAAACCGTGCAAATCTCCGGGGCGGGCGCGACCTTTGCGGCTCCTTTGCTGCAACGTTGGTTTGACGCCTACAACCGCACCGTAGACCCCACTGTGCAAGTCAGCTATCAGTCTGTCGGTAGTGGTGCTGGCCTAGAGCAGGTGATCAATGGCACTGTGGACTTCGGCGCTTCCGAGGCGCCTTTCTCCGGTGCTCGCCTGGAAAACTTCCGAGCTAAATACCGCTATGAGCCCCTACAGTTGCCTCTGGCGGGAGGGGCCATCGAGTTTGCCTATAACCTGCCCGGCATTGAAGACGGAGAGCTCATCCTGAAGCGGAAAACCTACTGCGGCATCGTGACCGGCGAGATCACTCGCTGGGACGACATTCGCATCAAGGCCGAGAACCCACGTATAGCAAACAAGCTGCCACCCCTGGACATCACCTGGGTACACCGCTCTGATGGTTCTGGGACTACCTTTGTGTTCACCAACCACATCAGAACTGTCTGCCCTAATTGGACAGCCGGTGCTGGTACTTCTGTCGAGTGGCCTGTTGGCATTGGAGCCCAAGGGAATGAGGGCGTAGCCGCCACCATCAAGCAGGAGCCAGGGGCAATTGGCTACGTGAACCAGTCCTATGCCAAGCTGGAAAAGATGACCACTGCTCGCCTGGAAAACAAAGCGGGCAACATTGTTGAGTTCTCGACTGAGGCAGCTACCTCGGCGCTTGATGCTCCCATTCCTGATAACTTTGCGCTGTTGGTGCCCGACCCTGAAGGGCCAAATGACTACCCAATCGTGGGCTTGTTCTGGGTGATGCTGTACCGCGAGTATCCCGATCAGCAGAAGCTGACCAAGCTGGTGGAGGCTCTGAAGTGGACCCAGGGGCCAGAGGGTCAAGCCATCACCAAGGAGCTGGACTACATCCCTATGCCTGAGGCGGCTATCCAGCGGATCTTTGCAGAGCTGGATGCCATCACCGTTAACCCCAATGCGGTGCGATGACTGGGTTGCAGCCTGAACTCCACTAGAGTGGAGCTGGTGGCCGGCTGAGGAGGCAGATGAGGCTTTCTCGGTCGGCTGCTGGGCTTACCTTGCACGGTGGGATTTTTAGGAAAGTTTTGAACCGAAGATGATCATGGGAGAGAGGCTATGACTTCAGCGGCTACGGGTTATGGTTCACCACCAAACCCGGATATCGATGTTGACATTGAGAAAAAGGCGAGCCTGTCTCGGGCTGTTGATGTGGGCTTTGTCCGCCTGACGCTGGCCTTGGCAGGGTTTGCCGGCATTATCCTCATCTGGGTGATTCTTCAAACCACCGAAGCGGCTCTGCCGGCGATTCAGCAGTTTGGCTTGGGCTTCCTGGTTACTGCCCGCTGGAACCCGGTGGAAAACATCTATGGGGTGCTACCACAGATTTATGGCAGTTTGGTAACCTCTCTGGTGGCTTTGATTTTTGCCATCCCTCTGGGCATTGGCACTGCCATCTTCCTGGCGGAAGGTTTTGCCCCCAAGTGGGTAACGGAGCCGATTGGCTTTGCCGTTGAGCTGATCGTGGCCATTCCCAGTGTGGTGCTGGGGCTGTGGGGGATCTTTGTGCTGATTCCAGCAGTGCGGCCCATCTTTCGAGCCATTAACCAGACGCTGAGTTGGATCCCTTTCTTGGGTGGCCCGGCTCCGCGGGGGCCCAGCTTGTTGATAGTGGCTGTGGTGCTGGGGATCATGATCTCTCCCATCATCATCTCCATTACCCGCAGTACCCTTGAATCTCTGCCACGCAGCCTAAAAGAGGGGGCTTTGGCTTTGGGGGCAACCCGCTGGGAGACCATCTTAACGGTGATGATCCCTGCCGGCCTGTCGGGCATTGTCAGCTCGATCATGCTGGCGCTGGGACGGGCCCTGGGAGAGACCATGGTAGCGGCCATGCTTTCCGGCAACGCCAACCGCATCAATATCTCCCTAATGCAGCCGGGATCCACCATTACCGGCTTGATTGCCTCTCAGTTTGGCGAGGCAGGACGCTTGCAGGTTTCGGCTCTCATGTATGCCGGCGTGGTGCTGATGGTGCTGACGTTATTGGTCAACATTGTTGCCGAGATCATCATCCGCAAGTTTCGAAACTTGGAGCAGTAACTTGGGAAGCAGAAAGAAGATAAAGGAGCACTGTTATCATGTCCGACTCAGCACAGATTGCCCCTGAGAAGGTTGACATCGACATTACTCGTGCCGCCATTGCCCCTGTCCGCAATTACACAGGCATTGTCCTAACCCTGCTGAGTGGCCTCTTTGTGGCGGTGATCATAGCTTCCCTATCTTGGGTGCTGTGGGATGTGGGCAAGGAAGGCATCCAGCGGATAAATTGGGATGTCCTCACCCAGACCCGCTACCCTGCCCCTGGCCTGGCGGAAGGGGGCTTTGGTCACGCAATTGTCGGCAATTTAATGGTGCTGGCTACGGGGGCGGCTTTGAGCTTTCCCTTCGGCATCTTGGCGGCAGTGTACTTGTCTGAATTCGGTCGCGGCACCCGCTTGGCTTATCTGGTTAAGTTTTCCTGCAATGTGCTCACGGGGGTACCGGCCATTCTCTGCGGCCTGT
Source organism: Synechococcus sp. R6-10 (assembly GCF_047461815.1). Taxonomy (NCBI): domain Bacteria; kingdom Bacillati; phylum Cyanobacteriota; class Cyanophyceae; order Synechococcales; family Synechococcaceae; genus Synechococcus; species Synechococcus sp. R6-10. The sequence continues at coordinate 7,215 of NZ_JANSHW010000279.1, read as the reverse complement.
TTGCCTATGCTGTGGTGGTGAGGGGATCCGGCTTTTCGGCTTTCTCGGGAGGGGTGGCTTTTGGCGTGCTGATGCTGCCGATTGTCATCCGCTCCACCGAGGAGGCGTTGCTGCTGGTTTCGCCCGACATGCGCTTGGCTTCCCTTGGCCTGGGCTCAAATCGCTTTCAGACCACAATGCGCGTTGTTTTGCCGGCAGCGGCACCGGCCATCGTAACCGGGCTAATCCTGGCTTTGGCCCGAGCGGCAGGCGAGGCTGCACCTCTGCTCTTTACCGCCTTCAACAACAATTTCTGGTCTACTAATCTATTTGGCCCGGTGGCTACCTTGCCGGTGATGGTCTACTTTTTCTCCATCATTCCCTACAGGGTGCAGCAGGAGCTGGCTTGGGCGGGCGCTTTGGTTTTGTTAGCCATTGTTTTGGCGGCCAGCTTGACCGCTCGCTTTTTGGTGTACAAGACCAGGAAATAGCCTGAGGATTCTCAACAAAGTCTTGAATCGAACTCTTCGTCGAACTCTAGCTCTTTTTGTGAGTGCTGCCATGCAAACTCAATCTCTTAACCAGACCTCTTACGTTTTCAGGACCGAGAACCTGAATGTCTACTATGGCTCCAATCTGGCGGTAAAAAATGTTACTCTGGACATCCCAGCCCGACAGATTACTGCGTTTATCGGCCCTTCCGGCTGTGGCAAAAGCACGATTCTGCGCTGTTTTAACCGCACCAACGATTTGATCCCCGGTGCTCGTGTAGAGGGCAAGCTCACCTACCACGGCAAGGATCTCTACGCCAAAGAGGTCGATCCGGTGGCGGTGCGGCGGCGTATCGGCATGGTCTTCCAAAAACCCAATCCCTTCCCCAAAAGCATTTACGACAACGTGGCCTACGGCCCGCGGGTGCTGGGGATGAAGGTAGACTTGGACGAGGTGGTGGAAACCTCGCTGAAACGGGCTGCCCTCTGGGATGAAGTCAAAGACAAGTTGAAAGAAAATGGTCAGTCGCTGTCGGGAGGGCAGCAGCAGCGCTTGTGTATTGCCCGCGCTCTGGCGGTACAGCCGGATGTGATTTTGATGGATGAGCCCTGTTCGGCACTGGATCCCATTTCCACCCGCCGCATTGAGGAGCTGATGAAGGAGCTGGAGGAGGAATATACCATCATCATCGTCACCCACAACATGCAGCAGGCCAGCCGCGTCTCGGATATGACGGCTTTCTTCAGCGTGGAGCTGGTGGGATCCAACCGTGTGGGCGAGCTGATTGAATTTGACAGAACTGAAGTCATCTTCAACAGCCCCACCAAGCAAGCCACAAGAGATTATGTGGAGGGCCGCTTCGGCTAATCGACCTGGCCGGACAGGGATCCTTCTCATACTGTTCTCGGCAAACCCTTTTGCAGGCAATTTCTGCCGATGATGGAGTCTGAAGAACCGTTGCATCCAAATACGGATACCTATGATCGTTGCCGCTCCTGACAAGCTGCAGGCTTTGCGTTCTGACTTAGAGGGTATTGAGATCATCACTGATCCGGCTCAGGTGGCCAAGTTGTCGTTGGATTTTTACCACTACAGCCCCGTGCTGAGCCGACAACTGAGCGACAAGCGGGGAGATTTGGTGGTGCGCCCCGCCGATGAGGCCGAGGTGATGCGGGTGGCAGCGGCCTGTGCCAGGCTGCGGATCCCGGTTACGGTGCGCGGTGCCGGTACCGGTAATTACGGCCAATGTATCCCGCTGGCCGGGGGTGTGATCCTGGACATGGGCAAGCTCAACCAGGTGCTTTGGGCAAAGCCGGGCTTGGCGCGGGTGCAGGCGGGGGCCAAGTTGATGGCCATCGACAAACACACCCGGGAGATGGGCTGGGAGATCCGCATGGCTCCTTCCACCTATCGCACGGCCACCATCGGGGGGTTCATTGCCGGCGGCAGCGGCGGCATTGGCTCTGTGACTTACGGCCAACTGCGGGATCGGGGCAACATCTTGGGTTTGCGGGTGGTCACCCTGGAGGAAGAGCCGCGGGTGCTGGAGCTGCGGGGAGACGAGGTGTTCCAAGTGAGCCATGCCTGGGGCCTCAATGGGATCATCACCGAGGTGGAGATTCCGCTGGCGCCTGCTTACCCTTGGGCAGAGCTGGTGGTGGCTTTTCCCCCCGCAGGAGGGTTTATGCCCTGTGCCCATTTTGGCCAGGCCCTGGGCGATGCGGATGGGATCATCAAGAAGATGATCAGCCTGCACGCTTGGCCGATCCCCAGCTACTTTGCACCGCTGCGGGGTCATTTGCCAGAAGGATCCGCTGTGGCCCTGTTGATGGTGGCCGAATGCAGCCTGGAGCCGCTGTTGGAGCTGATCCGGGAACATGGGGGCCAAGTGGTTTACAACAAAACGGCCCAGGAGGCCAGCAAGGGGATCTCGCTGGGGGAATTTTCTTGGAACCACACCACTTTGCACTGCCGCAGCGTGGATCCCAGCCTGACTTATTTACAATCGGCTTTTCCCGCCGATCGGGAGCTGAAGCTGGTGCAGCACATGTACGAGTATTTTGGCGACGAAGTGCTGATGCACCTGGAGTGGATTCGCATCAACGGGCAAGCTACCCCTGTCGGCCTGCAAATTGTCCGCTTTACCACCGAAGAGCGTCTAAACGAGATCATGCGCTACCACGAAGAGCAGGGAGTATTTATTGCCAACCCCCACACTTTCATCATCGAAGACGGTGGGCGTAAGGTGATGGATCCGCGCCAGATTCGTTTTAAAGAAGAAGTGGATCCCTATGGCCTGCTCAATCCGGGCAAGATGCGCACCTGGCAGGAGCGCGCCTCTGCTTGAGGAATAGCAACAGTAGCACAGCAATTGGCCTTGGTCTATCTGTATTGCCCATGTTTAATCCCTGATGGATTGTCTGGGCAGGACAACACCAGTCCAAAGCTCTACAGTCAGTACTGTGGGAATGCTGTCCACCGTTAAATGCTTTGTGGTGTGGACTGTCAAACTTCCGGCAGCCAGTCCTCTGCAAGCACCAACTCTGGAGAGTAGGGACAGACATCTGGAAATGTCGAGATTTCTATCCCCGTTTGCCTGGCTGCTTGGCGGCGCGCCCGTTGATAACTCTCTTCAAGTTGCTCTACCAGATAACCTTTTAGGCTAGGGCTATCTTCTATGGCCAATCCGATTTGGGTTCGCGCATCTGTAATGGAATCTAGCCAGCTATCTGAACGGCGCTGAGGTTGATATTGCCACTTGAGTAGATGCAGCAGAAGGCGAGTTAATTGACTGGTAATCCCTCGTCGTTCGCTCTTGCCCAAATTCTCAACCTCTTCAATTAAGTGTGTTAGGTCAATTTCATGCCAGCGCCTTTCCCGCAATAGCCGGGTTGTTCGGTCAATCCACAAGTTAAAGTCTGTCGAGTATAGATTGCTCATAGCTTTGTCCTGCTGAAAAATAGGGTCGCGATAATTATGAAATCCAGACTACGTCCTTCTTGAGTTTACTACAATAAAACCTGTAACACCTGAGTTCTCAACCGTCTGGGAGCAGAGTCCTCTGGTGACAAACCTTATCCAGGCAACTCTTTCTATAGTCATTTCGATTTAAAGCAGGACACTGCACCCACACTTAAAGTGCACCGAGCCGGAAGGCTTTTCAAGGACTCCGTCCCGCTGGCGCGATCAGGAGCCCAGGCGTCTTACCCTAAACTGAAGCGACTGTATTTGACGAAGAGTGGATGGAGAGGGTGTCCCTGTGGAGAAAGGTTCAAACAAACGCTTTAACTGCCATAGTAGTTGATGGCTAAAGCTCCCACCAGAGTAAGCTGAAAGACCAAGATCACGAAGTAGAAAATGGCGCGGGGCTTGAACAGAGTGAGCATCAAGCCTATGGCTTTCAAGTCTACTATCGGCCCAAACACCATAAAAGCCAACAGGGATCCCGGCGTGAAGGTGGCGGCAAAGGAGAGGGCGAAAAAGGCATCCACCGTCGAGCAGATGGAGATGATCCCGGCCAGGGCCATCATGATCAGGATTGAGAGCAATGCATCTTGGCCATAATCCAGCACAAACGAACGCGGGATCACCGTTTGAATCAGGGCCGCCATCGCCGAGCCCAAGATGAGCACGGATCCCAATTCGCGGATCTCCCTGGCCCAGGTCTGCAGCAGGAGAACTCCTTTTTGTCCCCTGGAGGGAGAAGGCGCAGCGGCCAGAGCAGAGCGATACACATCTTCAGCCGTTTGTAAAGTGGCCAGGGATCCGCCAGAGGCCCCTTGAGCAGGGCTCTGGGATCCAATCCAGAAGGTGCCCCCCTGCAACAACGGCGAGCGGGAGATGTTCTTCGGATCAGCTTCTTGGGAGAAATTGCGCTGCAGCTCCCGCCAGACTGACGGCTGCAACAGAGGCTGGAAATCCTTTTGAAGGCTGAAGATCAAGCCGACGACAACCGCAATGCCGAAGGAAAAGAGAACTCGGTAGATCACCAGCTCCGGCATGGAGCGAAAGGCAATCCAAGTGGAAAAGATCACCACCGGGTTAAACACCGGCGCCGCCAACAGAAAGGCCACCGCCACGTGGGGTGGGATCCCTTTGATCACCAGTTGACGGGCCACCGGCAGGTTGCCGCACTCGCACACCGGGAAAAAGAATCCTAAAGCGCCACCGGCCACCGCGCTGCCGATTTTGCCTTTGGGCAGGAAACGGGCCAACTGGGATCCCTCGACAAACACCGCCAGCAGCCCCGACAGAAACACCCCCAGCAGCAGAAATGGCATGGCCTGCACCACAAGGCTCAGAAACAGGGTGAATCCGTCTCGCCAAAGGGGAGAGTCCAAGAGGCTCAACACACCACCTCACGCACGACTTGGGCCTTACTGAGTTTGGATCCCGGCCCAGCGCCCTGTCAAACGGCTCTCAACCTCGCTCTTCTATAGGGATGTAGCGTTGCTGGCGTTCACCTGTGTACACCTGGGTGGGTCGGAAAAGCCGATTATCGGACAACTGCTCCCGCCAATGGGCCAGCCAACCCGCCGCTCGGGCAATGGCAAACACCGGTGTAAACAAATCTTCTGGGATCCCCAGCTTGGCGTAGACCAACCCTGAGTAGAAGTCCACATTCGGGTAGATCCCCTTCGGCCCTAGCAACTCCTCGCACACCCGTTCCACTTCCAGGGCGATGTCGTAGTACTTGTCGTGGCCGTAGCGCTCAAACAGCTCCTCAGCCAGCCGCTGCAGGATGGTGGCCCGTGGATCCTTCACCTTGTAGACTCGGTGCCCCATGCCCATGATGCGCTGTTTTTTGGCCAGTTTCTCCTCGATAAACGAGCGCACATTTTCCACCGAGCCAATTTGCCGCAGCAGCATCATCACCTGTTGGTTGGCCCCCCCGTGCAACAGCCCCGAAAGGGTACCCACCGCCGTGGCCAGGCTGCTGTAAGGGTTAGCCAGCGTGGAAGCGCTCACCAGAAGGGCAAACGTGGAGGCATTGACTGTGTGCTCGGCGTGCAGGATCAGGCAGATGTCAAAAATGCGGGCCAACCAGGGATCCGGCTTCTTGCCCGAGAGCATGTACAGAAAGTTGGAAGCGTGATCCAGACTATCGTCCGGGGGAATGGGATCGTTGCCCTGTCGCATCTGGTGGAACATGGCCACCATGGTCGGCAGCTTGGAGAGCAAGCGGGTGACGGTGCCGAATACATAGTCGGGATCCATCTCCCGCAGCGGGTAAAACAGCCCCAAGCCCGCCACACAGGTTTGCAGAGCATCCATCGGGTGGCCCGACTCTGGAAACGACTTGATCATGTCGCGGATGCGGTATTTCACCCGTCGATGACTGCGGATTGCCTGATCAAAGTTGTCCAGCTCCGATTGGGTCGGCAGCTTTCCAAAGATCAGCAAGTAGGCTGTCTCCAGAAAGGTACTGTGGGCGGTCAATTCCTCGATGGGGATGCCCCGATATTCCAGGATCCCCGCCTGGCCATCCACAAAACTAATGTTGGAGCGTGTGGCTGGAACGCCTTCCAAGCCTGGTCTGTATTCGCCATCCGCCATGGTCGGATCCTTAGAGCAAGTATTTCCTAGATAATGATGAATCAAGGGTTGCCAAAGGTGCCTGGAACCCAACCCCTTGCTCCCCTCGGGCAGTACTGACCCCGCTTCGCTACAGTAAAGCAAATTTTGGATCCCTGTAGCCAAATGCTGCCCCTGTCATCCTTCACAGAGAGCTAGGCTGGGATCCGCCTTCTATCTTGCAACAGCTCCCGCTGCCCGACGCAAAAATTGTTGCTATGGTGAGAACTGCGCCCGGCTTGAGGGATCTTGGCGCTTGCCGGAGCCTCAAAAATTTGCTCCCCCGCTTGGAGATCGGCACCGATGTCGGATACTGCTCAAACCCACCTTGGCTCTAGCCCAGTGCAAGGACTGGAGTACGTGGTACTGGGAGTGGCCACTTGTTTCCAGCAGGATCAGGAAGGCCGCCTGGTAGAGGTTTTGGTGGCCGAGCCGGTACCTGCTGCCGATTTGGACTGCCTGGCCCAAGAACGCCGCAGCACTTCCTATCTTCTCCTCTACGCCACAACCTACGCCGAGATCGTGAACAACGGGATCCCAACTTTGCCTGCCGATGTTTTCCCGCCAGGGGTGTTGTTGGGAGAAGACTTCGTGGAACGGGTGCAGGCAGCGGCCCGCACCTATCGCAGCAAGCCCCAGTTTCGCCATATCCCCCTGCACCAAACCTGCACTCCAGAGCGGGGGGTGTTCAGGCTCAATCACAGCGTTGAGCCGCGACGGATCCTCAACGCGGTTGTGGAGGTGAAGGATGCCGACAACATCAAACAGCACCCCCACACCCATCAACGGCTCTGACTCACTGGGCTGTACGGGTCAGACGTGCCCTGGAAAGCAGGTTGAACCGCCACTCTGGGCTAGGCTTCGGGATCCCTCTACCCTTCTGGAGCAGGTACGCAGCGGTCAGGTTTGGCTGGTTAAGGGAATGGGATCCCATGGGCTGTTGCTGGAGAAAGCTCATATTGTCGAGCTGCTGGAGTTTGGTGCAGCCGTTGGCCTGGCCATCGATCGCGATTGCCGAGCGGTTTTGCCGATCGCGTAAGCGGGACGGAGTCCTTTTGGCCAAGTGTATCTGCAGGCCCCTGCCACTTTTTTGGAGCGTCAGCTAGAAATCGCAGGAGCCCCGCACTGTACCCGTAGGGTCGGTGTCGGGAGGAATGTGCTTTGATGAAG
>NZ_JANSHW010000278.1:0-3306 GCF_047461815.1 Synechococcus sp. R6-10 | reverse complement strand
CCGGGGAAATGCCAATGCTCGTTGGCTTTGCCGTAACATTGGGTGGGCAAAACATAGGCCGGGATCTCAGGCTCCAGCTTCTCCATGGCGCGCCCAATGATCGCCGTGCCGATGCAGGCATCCACCACCAGGGGCAGGTGGGGCCCATGTTGCTCGATTGAGGCAACCGGCTGAATGATCACCACATTCTCTTTGTCGGGCATGGCCTGGATCTCCGTCCAGGTCAGGTAGGGGAAAAAGCGGTGGGGCGGGACAAAAGTGTGCATCATGGCGGGATCCGTTCAAGTTTGATCAGAAAGCTACCTAGCACCATGCCACAAAATCGGGTTCACGAAATGCCCGCAAAGACGGGATCCCCGGCCAACCCGCCTGCCAAAGAAACGTAAGAAAGCCATCGATTAGGATAAGTACAGTCTGTACAGTTTCCGGTCAACGATTGCATGACCCTGTTGCCTTGTTTGCCCGCCCAGTGTGACTCTGTTGAGGGCCTGCGTCTGCTGGGGCGCCCTTTGCCCGCCTCGGCGGAAGTGGGCAGCGCTCCCCCCTCACCCCGTCCCATTCTCGCCCTGCCAGGGTCGCAGGCCACCCTCTATGTGGAGCTGATTCAGGTTTCTCGCCACAGTCTTGAGGCAGGCTCTGACACCCCGCCGCTGCTCTGGGTGCGACCTCTCCTGCTCAGGCAGGGATCCCAAGTCTTGAACCTGCGGGCCACCTCGGATTTGCTCTGGCCTGCTGCCGGCTTTGTTCCGGCCTATGCGGAGGAGGTGTTGCCCCTTTTGGAGCAGGCAAGGGATCCCGCTCCCCGCGAGCCCTCTGCCCGACAGCAGTTGCAGGCATTTCTGCGGCAAGTCTGGCGAGGCTAGGCTGCCCCGGAATGGCCAAGGGAGGCGGCCAACCTTTGCAAAGCCGATGCCAACATCGCTAGAGCCGCGTCAATTTCTGCCGGGGTGACGATCAAGGGGGGCACAAAGCGCACCACCTGGGATCCTGCCGGCACCAACAACAGCCCGCAGTCCATGGCTGCCTTGACCACTTCAGCCGCCGGGATGCGCACCACCAAGCCCTGAATCAGGCCCCAGCCCCGCACTTGCTCAACGAGCTGCGGAAACTGCTCCGCCAAGCGGGACAGCCCCTGACGCAGATACACCCCTGTCTGCTGGGCATTCCAAACCAAACTCTCCGACATTAGCGTGCGGCAAACCGCCAGGCCCACCGCACAAGCCAAGGGGTTGCCCCCAAAGGTGCTGGCGTGATCCCCCGGCTGAAACACGGCGCAAAAGTCTTTCGCCAACAAGGCCCCGATGGGGATCCCACCGGCCAGGCCCTTGGCCAAGGTGAACACATCCGGCTCCACCCCCAGGTTACAGTGGCCCCACAGCATGCCAGTACGGCCCATGCCCACCTGCACCTCATCCAAAATCAGCAGAATGCCCCGCTCGCTGCAGATCCGGCGCAACCATTGAAAATAGGCGGGATCCCCCGGCACAACCCCCCCTTCCCCCTGCAACGGCTCCAACAGCACGGCACACACCCGCTCGCCCCAGCGCTCCAACACCGCTGCTGTGCCCTCGATGTCGTTGTAGGGAACGTAATCAAAGCCGGGCACCAGAGGGGCAAAGTCTTTTTGGTATTTGGGCTGGCCGGTGGCGGTAATGGTGGCCAGGGTGCGGCCATGGAAGCTGGCATGGGCGGTGAGGATCATCGGATCTTGGATCCCGCGCACCGTGTGGGCATACTTGCGAGCCAGCTTAATGGCTCCCTCATTGGCTTCCGCCCCTGAGTTGCAGAAAAACACCTTGTCGGCACAGGAGTGCTGGGTCAGCCATTGAGCCAGTTGTGCCTGCGGCTGGTTGTAGTAAAGGTTGGAAACATGGTGCAACTGTTGTGCCTGCTCGGTGAGCGCCTGAATCCACAGCGGGTGGGCATGCCCCAGGGTACAGGTGGCAATGCCGGCCACAAAGTCCAGGTACTCCCGCCCCTGCTCATCCCAAACCCGACACCCCTGCCCGCGCACCAAGGTCAGGGGATAGCGCCCATAGGTGGCCATCACATGCTCGGCAAACAGCTCGGCAGTTGTCGGGGATCCCGAGGGGGCACTGGCAAGAGGCGAAGTTAGAGGAGACATGGCCGGTAAAAGATTGCTGTCGTGTTGGCGGCGCGGAGCGCTTTGGGGCTGTGCAAGCCGTGTTTCGAGTGTACCACCCTGCTTTGGAGATGATATTCTGGCGGGGCCAAAGATTCAGGGATCCACAGCAAACAGACAGAAGCAAACAGACAGATGTCGCGGCGGGGGGTAACGGTCTGGTTTACGGGATTGAGCGGGGCGGGCAAAACCACCCTGAGCTGCGGCGTGGCCCAGCAGTTGCGCGCTTGGGGGCTGCCGGTGGAAGTGCTCGATGGGGACCTGGTGCGGCAACATCTCACCAAGGGTCTGGGCTTCAGCAAAGTGGATCGGGAGGAGAACATTCGCCGCATCGGCTTTGTGGCGGAGATGCTGACTCGGCACGGGGTGATTGTGCTGGTGTCGGCCATTTCCCCCTATCGGGCAGCACGGCAGGAGGTACGGCAGTATATTGGCAGCTTTATCGAAGTCTTTGTGGATGCCCCCCTGGAGGTGTGCGAACGCCGGGATGTGAAGGGCCTCTATCGAAAGGCGCGGGCAGGCTTAATCCAGCACTTTACCGGTATTGACGATCCCTACGAGCCGCCGGAACAGCCGGAGGTGGTGTGCAAAACCGCCGAGCAAAGCATCTCCGAATGTATTGACCTAGTGGTGCAAAGCTTGAAAAGCAGAGGTTATTTGTAGCAGACTCGCTGCTCTTACGCTGCCCGTAGAGGGTGGGCTTCCCCCCGGAGTAGCTGCAAAGAACCTAGAATTAAGAAAGGCTTACAAGCAACTCCTATGGCTTCGACATCGGCATCGGCCACTCCCATTTCGGCGCAGTGGATCTGGCGGGGGCAGTCAGTTCATTACGTCAAACAGGGTGAGCAGGGGCAGCCTCTGCTTCTGGTGCACGGCTTTGGAGCCTCCACCGACCACTGGCGCAAGAACATTCCCGAATTGGCTCAACACTACCAGGTGTACGCCATCGATTTGCTGGGTTTCGGTCGCTCCGCCAAGCCCAACTGGGACTACCGCGCCGAAATCTGGCGGGATCAGCTGCGGGACTTTTGCCAACAGGTAATCCGTCGGCCTGTGGTGGGGATCGGCAACTCCCTGGGCGGCTATGTGGTGCTCAGTTTTGCGGCGGAGTGGCCGGAGTGGGTGCGGGGCGTGGTGCTTTTGAATGGGGCAGGTGGGTTTTC
>NZ_JANSHW010000277.1:0-1789 GCF_047461815.1 Synechococcus sp. R6-10 | reverse complement strand
AAACAGGCCCAGCAGCAACAGCCAAGCCACGCTCAGCTCTGACAGCAAGTTCCGCAGCAAAACAGCCAGCGCCGGGGTAGGGGGGGGCAAGGACTCCGTCCGAGTAGCGCGAGTGGATTGAGGGGCAGCTTGGGGCTCTTCTCCCCCCTCGACCGCAGGTTCCTCAACCCCAGATCCGGCCAGGCGAGCATTTCTTTCTCGCACCATCCCTGGGATCCAAATCAAATCCAGGAGCTGACCGATCCCCAGCAGCCCAAAGGTCAACAGCCAGAGCAAACCCGTCCGCCAGCGGCCCAGATAAAAACGGTGCAGGCCACAGATGCCAAACAAACCCAAAATCCAGAGCACGTAGGCCGAGCCAAGACGAGCCGGGATCTCGTCGCTGGGGGAAACTGCCGCTGACCTTGGTTCCTCCCCCTCTAGCCGATACTGCTCCACCAGCAAGCGAAAGTGCTCTGGGGTCAGTAAGCCCAGCTCCAGCCAAGCTCGCAAACCTCGCAACACCTGCTGCCGGGATCCCTGAACGGTGAGCTCCAAAAGGACTTGCTCCGAGGAGGGCGAGCGGTCAGATTGCAGCTCCTCTGCTCCTGGAGGCAAGAGGTGATCCTGGGATCCCATGGCCAGATTCCTTGAGCAAAAGGCTTGGGGCTACTGCTACTCTAAGCCTTGCTCTGTCCGGTTGCCATGCCGTTCTCAAATCCTTCTCCTGCTGCGGCAAAGCGAAAGAGCTACGCACCGCTGACGCGACCGCTAGAGGGCTTCGATTAGCCCTCTAAACCTCAGTCGGGATCCCTGGGATCTCGCTGCTGTGAGTGCTGCGCAAGACGGGAAGCGTCATCATCTGTCCCAGGCGTGAAACGGTGAGCTCCGCCGCCGGAATGGGTTCCGAGACCTGTCCGCCGCTGAACACCATCACTCGGTCGCTGTACTGCAGGATCTCGTCCAAATCCGCCGAGGCAAAAAGAATAGCCGTACCCGCTTGGGTGCGTTCCAGCAATTGCCCCCAGACCCACAGCGCCGACTCAATGTCCAACCCTCGCGTTGGGTGCTCCATCAGCAAAAGACTCAGGGGTGTGGGCAAGAGAGCCAACTGACTGCGCTGTTGGTTGCCCCCCGAGAGTTGCTCCACCCGGCTGTAGGGGTGACCCCGAATGCTGAAGTGTTCAATGGCCGCTTGGGCCTGTTGACGGGCCAGAGCCCAGTTGATCCAGGGATCCTGCTGCTGGAGGGCAAAATGCTCCTGCAACGTTAGGCCGGGGATCAGCCCTTCCCGCAGCCGATCCGCCGGAGAAAACCCCACCCCACAGCGCAGATAGTCGCCGTAAGGACGGCCTGTCATCTCCTGCCCCCCCAACAGAATCCGGCCACGCCTGGGCGGCAACAACCCTGCACAGGTGAGCAGGAAAGAGCGTTGCCCACTGCCTTCCAAACCGGCCAACCCAATCACTTCCCCCGGCTGCACCGCCAGATCTGGCAAAGCCAAGGCAAACGGCTCATGCCGCACCACCAGGGAGCGCAACTCCAACAGGGGATCCGCTCTCCTTTGTGGAGAATGGGGTCGAGCTGGGGGTGTCAACTCCCGCCCGAACATCCAATCGATCAACTGCTGTTCCAACAGGGCAATGTCTTCACCCCTAACAGGCAGCTCCCCCACCACCTCCCCCTGCCGCATCACCGTCACCCGATCGCAAAGGCACTCCACATCGGCCAGCTTGTGGGAGACGAAGATCACCGATTTGCCCTGCTCCGCCAACCTTCTCAGAGCCGCGAACAAAAGATCTTTTTGCGC
>NZ_JANSHW010000276.1:0-1876 GCF_047461815.1 Synechococcus sp. R6-10 | reverse complement strand
AGCAGGTTGTTGATGACATTGGATGCCTCTTCTGGGTTGAGCTGCCCCTTCTGCACCAAGTCGTCGGCAGCCTTTCTCAACTGTTCTGCCAGCAGAGTGGTTGTGCCCACGCCCATTAGCAAGAGCTGACGTAAGATACTGTTGTTGTCCAATGCTGCCCTCCAAAGGACGCTTCGCGAACGGTACGGGCCTCCATGACTACCCATTTTCCTCAGTTTGCCCTCAACTTCGCAACCGGCTCGGCCAGTTTCTCCCTTTCGCCTGAGGCGGCACAACAATGGCACAAGGCTCTGCAAATCCTCTTGGAGCGACTCAAGATCCGTTCCCGACAGCAGCCTCAGGAGCCGGTTGAGTTTCGTTACCCTACTGAAGATTTCAGCTTGGAGATGTTCTGCAACCCCAACATCTGGGCTGGCCCCCACGCAGCCAAGGTGCTGGTGACTCTGAAAACCAAGGTGCTGCGCCTTTCCACCGAAGTGGAGTTCTCTCGCCTTCAAGAAGACCTCAGCCAATATCTGGAGTCCCTAACATGAGCGAAGATGCCCATGCTGCGGGAGAGGAGCCCGCGGCCATTACGGTGACGCAACTGCTGGACGAGCCGTCAGAGGGGATCCCCGGCCACTTGGAAGTGGTTGCCCTCACTTGGCACGACCGCCAGCGATCCCGGCAACGGCTGGTGAGCGACTGGGGCACCGAGATCCAGTTGATGCTGCCCCGCGGCACCCATCTTCACGATGGGGATCTGCTCTATGCGGATGCGCAGCGACACATTCGGGTCAGAGCCCAACCCGAACCGGTGCTCTTGATTCAACCTGAAAACCCCATCCAGATGGGCCAAGTGATTCATCAACTGGGCAACTGGCACCGTCCGGCCCACGTTTCCCCCCAAGGGCAGATCCTGGCGCTGGCCGATGATCCGCTGCAGGACTGGCTGGCCCACATGGGGATCCCGTTTCGGTTGGAGATGGCTGTCTTCGAGCCCAACCTGTTGGCCCACAGCCATTAACCTGAGCCTTTGCGAGCGCAAACCCGTCCCTCCGACTCATGGCCTAGGCTCCAGCCTCTGCTTCTCGGGTTGCCAACCGCGCTGCAAACTCTCGGTGTTCCTCCGACTCAATTCCCCTTTGCAGCACACCCAACACCTGCTGCATGTTGCCCGTCAGCAGCGCGTCCACGGCTAACCACAACCCCGGAAACACCCGACTGTACAAAACGCCCAACTCATTGGGCTGTTGCTGCACGTACTCTCCATTCTGGAAGACATACCAGCGAAAGGCTTGCTCTTGGGTTAGCCAGACCAGATATTCCCGCACGCCGTTGCGCCGGTAGGCCCGCAGCTTATCATGCAGGTCGTAGGAAGCTGTGCTGGCGGCAATCTCCACAATCAGCTCCGGTGCACCCTCAATGTAGTCATCCTCGCTAATGCGGGACTGTCCCCCACAAGATTCGTGCATCCGCAATATGGCATCTGGCTGCGGCTCATTGTCCAAGTCCAGGCGAACGGTTGGATTGCCCGCCGACTCAACCCCCGGCGTTGCTGCTTCATAAACTCCCAGCCAGGCCATGATGTGGCTGTGTGGTCTGCCATGTCGGCGATATCTGAGGGGAGATGCCACGTAAACAATTCCCTCAATCAGCTCGGCTTTTTTGATCTGAGGCATGGCTTGATAGCGCCGTTCAAACTCATCGCGGGTGAGACGATCGCCGCTTTCTAAGATGGGCAGTTCACGGAAGGAAGGGCTACTGACGCTCATGACCAGCTCTCTTACCAGCAGTCGCGACAGTGTTGCGGAGCAATATCGATGACTGATACATTTACGCTGAACACTGCTGAACATCACTGTTCAACTATGCAGCGATAGCATTCTGTTTGTTT
>NZ_JANSHW010000275.1:0-10205 GCF_047461815.1 Synechococcus sp. R6-10 | reverse complement strand
CCGCGCCACCCGAAACCCACCGTAACTCTCGCCGGCAATGAAAATGGGGGAGAGCCAGCGTTTGTATCGGGAAAGAAAGCCCTGAATGAATTCTCCCAAGGATTGCAAATCCCGCTCCACATCCCAGAAGGGCGATTCCTTAGGAGGCTCCTCCGCCTTAGCATCCGGCTGAGGGGGCTTGGATGCCGGATCGGATTTCTCCCGGGAATCTTTGGGGTCTTGAGAATCCTTGGGCAGGGCGCGGCTGAACCCCGTCCCCACCGGATCGACAAAGACCAGGTCGGAAAAGGGCAACCAACTTTCGGCATTGTCCACCAGCCGCACCGGGGAGGGGGGCAAACTGCCGTTGGGCCCGAAGCAAATCCGTTTGGGCCCCAGCGCTCCCATGTGCAGGTAGGCAGAAGCTGCCCCAGGCCCACCGTTGAACACAAAAGTGAGAGGGCGGTGCTGAGAGGCGGAGTCTTGCTTTAGATAGGCGACGTGAAAGATCTCGGCCACCGGCTTTTCCCGCTGGAAAAGGGTCTGCCAACCGGCCAGCGCTCTGTAGGTAAAGCTCTCCTCTCCAGCCGTAAACCTGTGCTCGGTGGAGAAGAGGGGGGAAGTGGGCTTAGATTCAGTAGCCATGAAAACAGGGATCCGCAGTCTGATCCCCAGTGAATCACAAGTTGCCGACCCTCAACACTCCCAGAGGAATCTCCAAACGGCACCTCACAAAGTCAGCGGAGCTTCCAAAGTTAGATTGAAAGATTGGCCGGGGCGCAGCACCACCACCTGGGGAGCGGTAACATTGCCCACCACCACTCCGGTCACGGCGCCTCCTAAGACATTGCCCACCGAGACTCTGCCCGTGATGGCCCCCAAAATGGCTCCCGCGGCTGCCCCAATGGCTGCATCCTGAGCGATGGCCTCAGCCGAATACTGACGGGGATCCTTTTCGTCGTGGAGGATGTTGGAGGAAGCCCGCAGGCTGTAGGTACGACCGCCGAGAACAATGGAAGTGCCGACAAAGCGGGATCCGCCCGGTGCAGGTTCCATCTGTCCAAAAATGCGGCTACCCGCCGGGATCACCAAGCGCCCCTGGCTGTCAAAAATGTTCTGAGTAACGGCCACTTCCAGGGGATAGACGGTGTCGGGATAAAAGTATTGCGGCCCTTCGCTACTCAGGCTGCCGACCGGGATAATCGTCCCCTGCTCAAGGCGGTAGGCACCCAATTCAAAAAGCGGCTGAGCCGAACTGGGCAAGGGGGCCAACGCAGGGATCCCGGCCAGGCCAAGAATGGCTGCTGTTAAGATAGCTTTCATGAGTAGAGTCTCCAATGCTTCTCCAAGTTCTGCCGAGTTCTGAGCAGTTGCCTGAAGCTATTCCAAGTCAATTTGCTTCCTTGTCTCAGCTTCTCTCCACTTCTAGGTTATCGAATCCTTCCTAGGGCTTGTTTTCTCCCACAAGTCGATTTGTTTTCATCTGTTGGCAGTTTGGGTGGCCATCCTGCAGCACAACTTCTCTCAGAAATGCTGGAAGGCTTGCTGACGACTGAGGGCTTGCCCGTCCTTCAGCCAGACGGTTCCCTGCGGATCCCAGCCTGTCACTTCTCCAATCCAAACGGCCCCCGGCAATCTTTCCAACAGATGCTTGGCCACCGACACCTCGGCACTGAGGAGCAGCTCAAAATCTTCGCCTCCATAGAGCGCCCACTCCCAGGCTTGGGCCGGAAAAGCCTGCCGCAAAGCTTCTGAAATCGGGATCCGCTCCACCTCGATCCTCGCCGCCACCCCGCTGGCCTGACACACCTGCACCAGGGCATCTGCCAAACCGTCGCTGGTATCCATACCGGCAATGCGCAAGGGATCCGGGATCCCTTCCAAGAGGGGCACCAGATCCAGGCGCGGGCGTGGGTATTGGTGAGCCCTGATCAACTGCTCGCGCTCGGCCGCCGTAGCTGAGGATCCCTGTTCAGGATGGAGAAGCAGCTCCAAGCCTGCCCGCGCATCTCCGTGGGGCCCTGTTACCACCAGCCAATCGCCGGGTTGAGCCCGTCTGCGCTGAATAGCCCGCCCCGGCTGCACCGATCCCAGGGCCGTGATTGCCACAAATCGATGCGGCGACCGACACAGATCCCCTCCCACCAGTTGGCATTCCCAGCGGGCGCAACAGTCCCGCATCCCTTGATAAAGCTCCTCCACCCAAGCAACCGGTGTGGAGCCCGGCAAGCCCAAACCCACCACCAACGCCTGCGGACGGGATCCCATCCCGGCCAGATCCGACAGATTGGCGGCCACCGCGCGCCAGCCCACCGCATGGGCCGGGGTCGTCAGATCGCTGAAGTGAACTCCCTCCACCAACACATCGGTTGTCACCACCAACTGCCCCTCCGGAGCAGCTAACACCGCCGCATCGTCTCCCACCACCTGGGCCGGACAGTAGCGCTGCACGATCTGCAGCAGCCCCGCCTCCCCAATTGCTGAGATGGGTAGGGGGGAAGGATCGCCGTTTTGTGGAGAAGCACTGTCAGGAAGACCGGAGAACAAAACAGCCCTCTGAGGGTAGCGAGGATAACACAGCTGCAAGATCTGGTGGATGCTGGAGTCTTGTTGGATATTTCCAAGGATCCCGCCTGCACGCCACAGGCAAGCTGGAGAATTCTACCCCGCCGTCCGCTGTCCAATTAGGGCATAGAAGGGATCCCCGCCTCCGCCTGCCCAAAAGCCCAGCCAACCCATAGGGGCAGGCCGCTGGATCACCTTCACCACCGCAAACCCCGGCACCGACTCAAAATAGCGCCTGACCAACTCCACTCGCCCCGCCTCAGAGTTGTCCCGCCAAGCCTGGATCGCCTTCTGGAAAAACATGCGATTGGAGAAGCTGACGATGAACAGGCCCTGGGGCTTTAGGATGCGATACACCTCGGCAAACACCTGCTCCGGCTGCTGCAGATATTGCACCGAGACCGTGTTTAGCACCGCGTCGAAGGATTGATCAGGGAAGGGCAGACTTGGGTTTTGGTTCAAGTTTTGGATGAAGAAGTGATCCAGCCGGGGGTTGGCCGCCAGTTCCTCCGGGTTCATCCCATGCCCCTCCACATGGGCAAACTCCATCTCAGGTGGCAAATGGGAGACCCAACTGCTCATCAGATCGAGAATGCGGGTCTGGGGCCGCAAATGCTCGCGGTACAGATCGGTGAGCTGGCCGATGAAGCCAGAATCCACATGAGTCACGAAGCGAGGATAGCTGTAAAAGAGGGCATCGTCGCTGGGATCCAACTTGGAGCGCTGCCAATCCTTGAGCACCACCATGGCCAAACGGTTGCAAATCTTAATCAAAGCTAACATTTTGGAAGCTTCGGAAAAGGGGTGGGCGTGATACCTTAGCAGAGCAACAGTGGCCATTTCGCGAAGGACTCTTTGCCGTGATGTCTGTGTCTCACCCCTCTTCAGCGGCTCCTTCTTCTTCTGGGTCTAACTTTGGCCTGCGGGAGTACGTAACCGAACTGCAGCTCCACATGGCTCTGCAGGCTCGCAGCCTTACTCCTTCTCTCAGCGTTTCCCCAGCCCAGGACAGCCCCCTGGCTCTGGTGCAGCGGGCACAGGCAGCTATGGAGAAGTCCGTTTCCCGCCAGTGGCTTTGAGCGGCACAGCCTGGGCAGAGATGCTCAGGCCAAGCTTTTGCGCAACACCCCCTGCACCAGCAGAACCGACACTACGACAAACCCCGTCAAGAGGCCCAGGGATCCCGCCAGGGTGAGATCGCCCCAGGGAGCCTGCAGCACCACATCGGCCCAGCTCCAATGGCTGCTGCGGTAAACATGGCGGATGGGCTCGATGGCAAAAGTGAGGGGGTTGAGGCTGGCCACCCAACGCAGCCAGGTGGGCATAAAGCTCAGGGGAGCCAAGGCCGTGCTGGAAAAGATCAGGGGCAAGTTGACCAAAAAGATGAAAGCCAGCAATTGCTGGTGCCCCGGCATGGCAAAGGCCAAGCCCAAGCTCAGGGCCGTGAAGCCCAAGACCAACAGGCCCACGATCAAGGCCACCACCGCCAAGCCTGGCCCGTCGGGGATCCCGGCCCCAAGGGCGTAGTCTGCCCCCACAATGACTGCCGTCTGCAGCAACGCCAAGCTGACGATAAACAGGCTAGAAGCAAGAACAATGGAAAAACGAGAGGTGAGGGGAGCCACCAACAACCGGTTCAAAAAGCCAAATTCTCGGTCGAAAATCACCGGCACTCCGGCATTCAAGGCTCCACCAAAAGCCGTAAACACGATGACTCCCGCCCCCAAAAACTGGGTGTAGTTTTGTCCGGCCCCGAAAATGCCGGCAGGAGCATTCTGAAACAAGGCTCCAAATAGAATCAGCCAGAGCAACGGCTGGATAATGCCAACCAGCAAGGTTGTGGGGCGACGCTTCAGTTGGATAAACAAGCGGCGGGTGAGGGCAAAGGTCTCCTGCCAAAAATCAGCCGTCAGAAGGGGGATCGGGTTGGGTTGAACCGAGGAAGAGGCAGAGTTCATACCAAAGCTCCTGTAGGGTTGCGATCAATCAATCCATTCCAAATCCATCTACCAAATACCTCGATGTGCCTTTGTATAGGGATCAATAGGGCTCGATCATGAGGGGATGAAGTTACTTTTTCTTTTTGCCCAGATTGGCCTCGGCAGCGGCCAGCTCCGCATCCATGAGGGTTTGCCCGGTTGCCGCCAAATACACATCATCCAAGCTGGGACGAGACTGGGTGCTGCTGAACACCTCTAGCCCATGAGCCTGCAAGTGGGCGCGAATCTGGCTGAGGGGATCCTCTCCATTCCGCTGCACCACCAGGTTCAGGGCGTTGCCCTGGGCGCTGTTGATCACCACCTTCTGGACAAAGGGCAGGGATCCCAGCAGTTGGGCACCCCGTTGGGCCAGTTCCGCCGGGGCAAATTCCTGCAGCTTGACGGTGATGCGCTCGCCGCCGACGCGGGTTTTCAGCTCCTCGGGGGTTCCCTCGGCAATCACCTTGCCCCGGTCGATGATGGCCACCCGATCCGCCAGCAGGTCGATCTCCTCCAGGTAGTGGCTGCTGAGCACCACTGTGATCCCTGTGTTCTTGAGTTGGCGCAAAAAATCCCAGATGGCCAGCCGACTGGGAATGTCCAGGCCCACCGTGGGCTCGTCCAAGACCAGCACCTGGGGTTGATGGAGCAGTCCTGCCGCCAGATCCAAGCGTTTGCGCAGCCCGCCGGAGTAGGTACCGATGAGTTGGTCGGCGCGGTCGGTCAGCCCCAGCAGCTCCAGGACGGCAGCGATTCGCTCTTGGGCCAGGGGGCGCGGCAGGTGGTAGAGGTCGGCCTGCAACTGCAACAATTCTCGCCCGGTCAGCACCTTATCCAAGGCCACCTCTTGGGCAACAAACCCCAGTTTTTCTCGTACCGCTTTGGGGTTTTCGCTGGCTGGGATCCCGTACACCTCTATCCGGCCCGCATCGGGACGAAGCAAGGTGCAAAGGCAATGCAAAGTGGTGGTCTTGCCGGCCCCATTGGGGCCGAGAATGCCGTAGATCTGGCCGGGTTCCACCTGAAACGAGACGTCCGCCACGGCCACTGTGGATCCGTAGCGCTTTTGAAGTTGCTCTACCAAGACCGCAGGAGTATCTGACATGGGTATCCACATCTCGCTTTCTCTAGGCTATCAAGCCTGTTCGGGAGATGAGGCCAGGGATCGCCACCATTTCTTGCTCGTTGCCGCCAGCCCCCTAGGGATGGTGGGAGCTGAACCGAGGCTCACGGTATAGTGGTTCAGGCGAATCCGATGAGTGCAGAGGGATCCCCGCCCATCCTCAACTCAGTCCGGTTGGGTTTAACCCTCGCCAAGGTGTCTGTTGTGGAGAGGAGATGAATGCTGAAGCCAAGGCATGCCTGCCGGCCCCTGCTGCCGACTTGTGGGAGCTCGGATTCCCCTATCGAAAAAGGATGCTCTGTTGTAGCTTATACAGCCTTGGCCATTTTAGCGCTTGGCTTGGTCGGTTGCGGCGAGGGAACAACTCCTCTGGGCCCCCTGGAAAATGTCTTCCTGCGGGCGGATGATTTTGAAATCACAGGAGGATCCCCGGCAGCGGGCGCAGTGGGGCCCTACCTACAGTTCAACATGCGGCGGCAGCGGGATAACCAAATCCTAAATCGCCCCCTCAATGTCTATGTGGACAATGCCGGGCTGGCAGAAAGGCGGAATCCCCTTTTGGATAACCAAAACCGTCCTATTCTCTTACAGCGCTCGGTGGCCTTCTTGGGCAATGGGCTGGATCTGAACAGAGATGGCCAGCCGGATCTGCCCCCCAAAGAACCCCCCAACTTCACCAGTGGCCCGCTGCTGCCCTACACCCCGCCCAATCAGTGGCAAAGCCGGGCTGCCCTTGCCTATGTCCCCGGACAGGCCAATATCCCCGGACGGGGCCCCAGCGACCGCTTTGGCATCTACTTTTCTTCCATCCTGCCCTACACCGGGCAGCTTCGCTTTCGCGCCCGCGACGAGCTGGGCAATGCCTTTGCCCGCACCTTTGAGGTCACCTACCCGCCGGCAGCCAGCCGCGCCACGGTCACGGTTACCTTGGCCAACCTCACCGCCACTGCCCAAGAGCCGGTTCTCATTGCCATTTGTAACCAGTTGGGAGCTGCTGCCGTGGTGGGCCTGCGGAGTGGCACGTTCACCGAGCTGGTGGATCTCCTGCCGGCCCCAGAGCTGCCGGTGGATCCCATCTTGAGCGAGCCCATCCGCTATGTGGCCGAGGCTTATCAATTGAACCGCGATCGAGCCGTCATCCGCGTTTCCCAGAATCCCACGGATCCCAGCCGCATGAGCGTTCCTCTACTGGGATTTGAAGGGACAACCGGTCGGGCAGATCTGACGCTGGTGAACTCTGTAGGGGATCGGCTTACCTGCTTCAACGATCGGCTTTCGGATCTGCGGGATACGTTTTCTGACTTTTTCAGATAGTCAATTCAGATAGTCAATTCAAATAGCAATGAGACACTGGCCAGTAGAATAGTCCGACTCGCAAAAGCAGGCCTTGTCACTTCATCAACAGAAGTTCCTCCATCTGCATGCATCCTTGCCCTCTTGAAAGCACTGCGGTCGCTTCAAACTAGATTGAGACGCTCCCCAAGCGTTCCGCGCTGCTTTTACCGACTCCCATACCCTTCCCTTCCGCTGTATGACCGGCTTTGTACGTCTGTGGGTCTGCTCCCTTCCTGGACATGCCCTACGACTCTCTCTCAGGTCAAGGCTTCTTTCTGAGGTCTACTGGCATGCCATCCTACCTGTAACGTCATCTCATCCTCAACTGAATTGACCATAGATCTGGAATCGTTTTACTGGTGTGCGAAGCAACTATACTTGCAATGTCGTGAAAGCGGCTCAACCGACAAAACCTCAGGGCAGATGCTGCAAGGCCAGCGCCAACTGTTCGTACTCTGCCAAACGGTTGTAGACCTGGGCCGAGATGCGTACCCAAAGCTGCCCGGCGAAGGGGATGATCGGAACCTCAATGCGGTACTTGTACCAGAGGTAATCGTGAAGCCGACGGGCGCGCTCCTCAAGAGGAAGCTCAGGGATCCACTGCTGCCAAAATGGCGGCAAGGGTAGGGTGGCCATAAAGCCCAACATCTTTTCGGGGGCGGGCGGGATCCCCTCAAGAGCCTCCAAGAGCAACTGCCGCGCCTGCAGCAGCAGAGTGTGGTTGTGCTGACGGATGTTGTCCAGTCCCACCCCTTGGATAAACGCCAGGGCTGCTGAAATGGCCAACCAAGCGCTGGGATCCCGTGTGCCCACCCAGTCGAACTCGGCTGTGAACCCTTGCCCAAAGCCGTGGGAGATCACCGTAGGATGGGTTTGGGCCTGTCGGTGGGGGGCCACCCACAAAAAGGCACAGCCTTTCGGGGCAAACAGCCACTTGTGGGCATTGCCGGTGTACCAATCGGCCCCCAGCCTTTCCAACTCCAAGGGGAGAACCCCAGGGGCATGGGCGCCATCCACCAAAACCGGGATCCCGCGCTCCCGACAGAGGCCGATCAGCTCAGGCAGGGGGTAGATCAGAGCCGTAGGCGAGGTGAGGTGATCCAACACCGCCAGGCGAGTTTGGGGAGTGAGGATGGCCTCGAAGGCCGCGATAACCTGCTCTGGCCCCGCAATGGGGAAAGGGATCTGCGCCTCAACTGGGATGGCTCCCCACTGGGCACAGATGTACTGCAATGCCTGACGAACGGCCCCGTAACCGTGATTGGTGCAGGCGATCTGATCCTCTGGCCGGAACCGCAGCGAGCGCAAAACGGCATTGACCCCGCTGGTGGCATTTTCCACAAACACCAAATTTTCGGGTTCGGCCCCGACGAAATGGGCCAGTTCTGCTGCCGCCGCCCGCAAGGCTCGAGGAAGTTCCTCTCCCATAAACTGCACCGGCTGAGCCTCAAGGCGTTCCCGCCATACACTCTGGGCCTGCAACACCTTTTTCGGGGTCGCGCCATAGGAGCCGTGATTCAAAAAAACGACCTGCGGATCCAGTTCCCACAACGAGCGTTCGCAAAGCGGTGCATCGGCGCTGAGGGCAGAGCTAAAGCGAGGAGAAGTGGATCCCATATTGGGGAAAGAAGGCATGGTTCACTCACTCAAGCCCTAGAAGATACACGAAAAAGATGTGAGAATTCCTGCGATCTGCATGAAGGGTTTGCTCAGAAATCCAAGAATGTCAACACAGCTACTGTGGAGACCGATGGCATCTCAGTTGAATATCGAAACCTGAGGCCCCCCGGAGAAAGATTCTCTTGGGTTGATCTATTGGCCGTTACCGGATTCCGGGCTGAGATCCGAGAGAGGGGCAATTTTGCTGAGCTTGATTTTAGGGTTGCTGGCAACAAACTGCTGTAAAGTCCACTCGTTCTTAAACAGAAGAACGGGCCTGTCTTGAATGTCTTTAACAACTAGGGTGTTAAACAAGCTGGGAATATTCTCCAGCGCCTTCCAGCCATTCTCGACCCAGCGAGCCAGTGTGTAGGGCAACATCTCCAGTCGGGTTTCGACGTTGTATTCACTTTCAAGGCGATACTGCAAAACCTCAAACTGCAACTGGCCCACCGCTGCCACAATCGGATCCCGTTTGGAATCGTCGATAGAGTACATGATTTGTACAGCCCCTTCTTCCCGCAGTTCCGCTACCCCTTTCTGGAACTGCTTAAACTTGGAAGGATTGGGATTTTTCAAGTAGGCAAACAGCTCAGGAGAAAAGCTAGGGATCCCGGCGTAGCGCAGCTTCGGGCCGGTGTAGATGGTATCCCCAATGGTGAAGATGCCGGGATTATTCAGGCCGATCACATCCCCAGGGTAAGCTTCATCGATGGAGATGCGCTCTTGAGCAAACAACTTCTGGGGATAAGATAGGCGAATGGGACGATTGAGGCGGGCATGGTTGACCACCATATCCTTCTCAAACTTGCCGGAACAGATGCGCACAAAAGCAACGCGATCCCGATGGCGGGGATCCATGTTGGCCTGCAGTTTAAAGACGAAGCCCGTAAACTCAGGATGTTCGGGCGGGATTAGCCCAGCAGTGCTCTCGTGAGGCATTGGCGGTAAGGAATACTCCAAAAATGCATTGAGGAAAAGCTCCACCCCAAAATTGGTCATGGCACTGCCGAAAAAGACCGGGGTTTGTTTGCCAGAATGCACCTGTTTTAGATCCAAGGTGGGCATGAGACCATCCAGCAGTTCCAGCTCTTCCTTGAATTGGTAATACAAGTCCTTGTCGATCAACTCCTCAATTTGCGGATCCCCAAGTTTAATGACGGTATCTTGAACTTTTAGCCGCCCCCCAGATACCCGCTCAAAGAAATGAAACTCCTGAGTCCGACGGTCAAATAGGGCAGTAAACCGCTCGCCTGAGCCAATTGGCCAGTTGACAGGATAGGGCTTGAGGCCCAGTTCCGTCTCAATTTCATCCATCAGCTCCAAGGGATCCCGACTTGGGCGATCCATCTTGTTGATAAAGGTAAAAATCGGCAGCCCCCGCATCTGACACACTTCAAACAGCTTGCGGGTCTGGGTTTCCAACCCTTTGCCGGCATCTTCCAGCATCACGGCATTGTCAGCCGCTGCCAGGGTGCGATAGGTGTCTTCGCTGAAGTCCTGGTGGCCGGGAGTATCCAGCAGATTGAGACGAATGTTGCGGTAATCAAATTGCAGGACGGTAG
>NZ_JANSHW010000274.1:0-9448 GCF_047461815.1 Synechococcus sp. R6-10 | reverse complement strand
GGATCCCTTGCCCCGCCCAGCCAGTTTTCCCTCTCCCCCCTCTGGCCCTGCTGCAGGCACTGTTGACCCTGAGGGATTTCCCCCCGGCAGCCGTGGGCGGGTGATCGAGCCCATTGGCCTGGCCATCCGCAGCCAGCCCTCTGTTGATGGAGCCTACCAAGGGGGAATTGTGGTGGGGGAAACGGTGACGGTGTTGGAGTACAGCGCCGATGGTCGTTGGCAACGGGTGCGGCGGGAGTTGAACGGACAAGAGGGCTGGGTGCGCGCCGGCAATTTGGGCCCTGTGGATGGTGCTTCAGCTTCAACTTCTACAGCTCCCACAGTTGAACCCAACCCTGAATTAACTCCTTTGCCGACTCGACCCCCCACGGCAGCAGTGGTTTCCCCAGGTGAGCGGGGACGGGTGATCGAGCCCATTGGCCTGGCGCTGCGGGCCACTCCAGAGCGGGAGGGAACCTACATTGGTGGTGTGCCCATGAACGAGGTGGTGACGGTGCTGGGCCTCAGCGAAGATGGCCGTTGGCAGCGCATTCGCCGTCAGAATGGGCAGGAAGGTTGGGTGCGGGCGGGGAATTTAGCGCAGGAGTAGCCATACAGATGCCCCGGTGGGGGATTGTAACACCAGGGAAGCCTGTGTTTCGGTAGAGCAGTGCCGTTTGCGTCATCGGGGCCGAGTCCTTGGCAGGGGAACTGGTGAAACACACTCCATTGCGGCTTGGTGCTTCAACAAGGGATCCCTGGGGCAAGGGGTTAGCTTTACCCTTTCTGGCCCTTGGGTTGGCCTTCTCTCTAGGCGCCTGCCGACCGGCTTCTAACGCTGGAGCGGAAAAGGTCAGGCAGGAAGCACCCCTAGCCCAAGCAAAGGCAGAGATGGGTACTCTGGAGTTTTGGGCCAACGGCGAGGACTTCATTCGGGAGGGGTTTGTCTCCAAAGACGGCTGGGAACTGAGCTTTGAGCACGTGTACGTGACGCTGGCGGACATAACCGCCTACCAAACCGATCCGCCCTTTGATCCGGAAGGAAATGCAGATTTGCTGGCACGGGCATTGGTCAGCCTCTCCGGCCCCATCACGGTTGATTTGATCACGGCTCCCCCGGCGGAGCGGGCCTTACTGGGATCCCTAGAGGCACCCCCTGGCCACTACAACGCCCTGGGGTGGCGGCTGGTGCCAGCACTGGAGGGGCCGGCAAAGGGCTATTCCCTCTGGATCGAAGGCCAAGCCCGACCGACAAAGGAAGGGGCTGGGGAGATGCCGTTTGTGCTCAAGTTCAGCCCTGAGGTGGCCTTCACCTGCGGAGAGTATGTGGGGGAGGAGCGCAAAGGCTTTGTGCGCGTCGGCCAGGTGGCAGATCTGGAGGTCACCTTCCATTTCGACCACCTGTTTGGAGATGGAAGCTTGCCCCCCAACGACAGCCTCAATCAAGCAGCTCTGGGGTTTGCCCCTTTGGTGAAGTTGGATCCTGTCTCCCTGGAGCAGCGGCTGGCCGCGTCAGCGGCGCGGAGCACTGGGGGGGGATCCGACCTTCTGGAAGTGGACCGGGGGGATCTGCAGGAGGGATCCCCTGCGGCTAAGGCCGTATTGGAGATCCTGCACCACTTGGGCCATGTGGGGGAAGGCCACTGCCGCGCTGCCTCTGGCCCTGCCCAGACAGAGTCTTCGCCCTGAAGTCTTGGCTTTTCTAAGACCGGTCGCCTGCAGAGCGTAGAGATTGTCGTCTGTCCTCAGCTAACCAATGAACCGAGTCTGGCCAAAACTTTGGATCCCTTCCTGCCGACTGAGCCTGATTGCGGCGTCGCGTCAGCGATGCGGAGCACGGTTGAGCTTGCTGGCTTTCGGCCTGCTCCTGTCTGCTCCGGCTTGGGCCCATGGGGTGGAAGCCTCTCTTCGGGCTATTCCCGCTTTTGAGATCCAGGCCCGCTACGATTCTGGGGAACCGATGGGATCCGCCCGGGTGACGGTATTTGCGCCAACGGATCCCACTACCCCTTGGCAGGAGGGACAGACGGATGCGCGGGGACGATTTCTGCTGCAGCCGGATCCCAACCTGACGGGCCTCTGGCAGGTGCGGATTCGCCAGGCGGGGCATGGGGTGTTGGTCAACGTGCCGGTGGGCGAGGAGTTCCCTCAGACAGAAGGGATCCCCAGCGCTTCCCCACCCTTTGGGCCTTTGCAGCGGGGGGTTATGGCCGCCTGTGTCATTTGGGGCTGTCTGGGCACAGCTCTGTTCTTCTCCAGGCCCCGTCAATCTGGTTACGCAGCGGTGGAGAGCCCACCGGTTTCGGGATCTCCAGGGTCAGGAATCTCAGGCTCCCAGGCTGGCTCCTCTGCTCTGGAGTAGGACTGACCATGCACATCAGCGATGGCATTTTGCCAGCACCGCTTTGGCTAGGGGGTTATGGCATCACCGCCCTGATCACCAGCTACAGCTTGCGGCTTCTCCGTCGCGCCGGCGTTGCCGAGCAATGTCCTTGGTGGGAACGGGATCCCCGCCATATTGCTACGCAACGCTGTCGCGACCAGTTGCCCAAAGCGGCTTTGCTCACGGCTGTCTTTTTTGTGGCCTCTTCGATTCACCTGCCCTTTCCCCCGGCCAGCCTGCATCTGGTGCTGAACGGGTTGATGGGTCTGATGTTGGGGGCTTTGGCCTATCCGGCGATTGTAGTGGGCTTGTTTTTTCAGGCGGTGGCCTTTGGCCATGGGGGCCTGACCACATTGGGCATCAACGCCGCCATTATGGGGATCCCGGCGCTCCTGGCCGGTGGGATTTTTCGGGCAGGCCGTCGGGTGATGGGGGCCGGAGTGTCTGCCTTCTTGGCGGGAGCGGTTGGGGTGGGTCTAGCAGTGCTGTTGTTTTACGGGGTGGTCATGGCTGCTGTGGTTGACGCTGGCAGCGGGATCCTCTCCACAGAAGCCGGTCGTCTGGCTCTTGGGAGCTTGGTGGTGGCCCACATCCCCCTGATGGTGGTGGAGGGGTTGTTCGCCAGTTGGGTGGTGCTGTTTTTGCAGCGGGTACAACCGGCGCTGCTGGGAGAGTATGGCAAGAGATGAAGCCGGCTCAGGGATCCCTTGCTGCTGGCGCGGTCAACAATCCCATCCTCACCCCTCCAAACCCCTTTCCTGGCTGCACCGGTGGCAACCTCTGCCCAAGGTGCTGGGCCTGATGGCGCTGATGGCGGCTTTCGCCTCGGTGAGGTGCCTGGCCCTCTTGCCGCTCATCTGGGCGCTGGTGGCTGGACTGTGGAGCCTGTCGGGATTGCCTTGGAGCCTCGGGCTGAGGCGGCTGGCAGCCCCAGGGCTGTTGGTGGCAGGGTTGATGGGGATCCTACCCTTCTGGGCGGGGGAAACCATCCTGTGGCGCTGGGGATCCCTGGCTCTGCGTTGGGAGGGGCTGCAGATGGCGCTTCGCATTGGGGGGAGAGGGCTGGCCCTATTTGCCCTCACGATGCTGCTGCTGGAGACCACCCCCACATCGGAACTGTTGGCAGCGTTGCGGGCCCTGGGGATCCCAGACCTCCTGCTGGAACTGGCCTGGCTCACCCAGCGCTATTTGCAGGAGGTGGCCGCTCAGTGGCAGCAGATGCAACGGGCAGCCCGGCTGAGGGGTTGGCGACCGCGGGGATCCCTGTGGCGTCCTGGGCCGTCTCTAAGACAAGATCTGCCCTTTCTGGCCGCTTCGGTGGGTACCCTGTTGGTTCGCAGCTACGAGCGCTCGCAGAGGGTTTATCAGGCTTTGCGCCTGCGGGGCTATGGACAAGCGCCTCTGTTTCCGACGGCGGCTGGCAGGGATCCCTACAGTTGGGCGGCCACCGCGTTGGCCGTGGCTACGGCTCTATTGCTCCGCAACGCTGATGCGGCCCTCAACTAGAATAGATAAGCCTCTGGCAAGCTGCCCCCTTTTTGATGCTCAGTCCATGAATGGGTTAGAAGCGACCGTCTCCAGTTTCCCATCCGTTAAGGACTCCGTCCCGCTTACGCGAACAGCGGTGCAGCGTACAAAGGCGTCGGTTGCCATCTTGCACCTGGGCTGTGAGAAAAACCGGGTGGACACCGAGCACATGCTGGGCTTGCTGGCTCAAGCAGGCTACCGGGTGGATGGGGACGAAGAGAGTGCTGACTATGTGATCGTCAATACCTGTAGCTTCATTGAAGCAGCGCGGCGGGAGTCGGTCAGCACCCTGATGGAGTTGGCAGTACAGGGCAAGAAAATCGTTATTGCCGGCTGCTTGGCGCAACACTTCCAAGAGGAGCTGCTGCAGGAGATCCCAGAGGCCGTGGCCTTGGTAGGTACCGGCGACTACCACCAGATCGTCCAGGTGATCGAGCGGGCGGAGCGGGGAGAGCGGGTCAATGCCGTTACTTCTAGCCTGGATTACATTGCCGACGAGACCGTACCTCGCTATCGCACCACCCATGCGCCTGTGGCCTACCTACGGGTAGCCGAGGGCTGTAACTACCGCTGCTCCTTCTGCATCATCCCCCACTTGCGGGGCAACCAACGCTCCCGCTCCATCGAGTCCATCCTCCGGGAAGCAGAACAACTGGCCGAAGAGGGGGTGCAGGAGCTGATTTTAATTTCCCAGATCACCACCCACTACGGGATCGATCTCTACGGGGAGCCGCGGCTGGCAGATCTCATTCGCGCCCTGGGCAAGATCCCCATCCCCTGGATCCGCATGCTCTACGCCTACCCCACCGGCATCACGCCTGCAGTGGTGGAGGCCATCCAAGAAACTCCCAATTTCTTGCCTTACCTGGATCTGCCTTTACAGCACAGCCATCCGCAGATCCTCAAGGCCATGAATCGCCCCTGGCAAGGGCAGGTCAACGACCGGGTGATCGAGCGGCTGCGCCAGGCGTTGCCCAATGCCGTGCTGCGCACCAGCTTTATCGTCGGCTTTCCTGGGGAGACGGAGGAGCACTTCCAGCATCTACTAGACTTTGTCCAGCGCCATCAGTTTGACCATGTGGGGGTGTTTACCTTTTCTCCCGAAGAGGGCACCCCTGCCTACCACCTCCCCCATCAGGTTCCAGAGGCTGTCAAACAAGAGCGCCGCGCCCGTCTAATGCAACTGCAGCAAGGCATTGCCTTCCGCCGCAACCGCGAGCAGGTGGGCCGAGTGGTACCTGTACTTTTGGAGCAGGAAAACCCCAGAACCGGCGAGTGGATTGGCCGCTCCCCTCGCTTTGCCCCCGAAGTGGACGGGGTGGTGTACGTGCGTGGGGAGGGCTCTCTGGGATCCCTGGTGCCGGTGCAGATCACCCGCGCTGAGCCCTATGATCTCTTTGGCCAAGTGGTGGCAGCGCCGGAGGGTTTTAGCTGGAGCGGGCGGTAGCGGTGCAAAGCACTTTGGTAGGATCTTCATCCACGGGAGAGGAGCTGGGAATGACTACCCTTGGCGGCAGCGGGACCGAGTCTTTAGATGAGCTGAAACAGGCGGCAGCCCGGGCTGCAGTTCAAAAGGTGCAGTCGGGAATGGTGGTGGGGCTGGGCACGGGATCCACAGCCGCCTTTGCTGTCAGCGCCCTAGCAGAGCGGATGCAAAGCGAGGGTCTGCAGATCCTCGGTGTGCCCACCTCCGAGCGCACGGCTGAACAGGCCCGCTCCCTGGGGATCCCGCTGGCTACCCTAGAAGAGCAGCCGCGCCTGGATCTGGCCATCGATGGGGCCGACGAGATTGAAGTGGGATCCCTGAACCTGATCAAAGGGGCAGGAGGGGCCCTGTTGCGGGAAAAATTGGTGGAGGCCAGCGCCGCCGAGCTGATCATCGTTGCCGATGCCTCTAAAAAAGTCGCGCAGTTGGGCACCCGCTTCCCTGTGCCCGTGGAGGTGGTGCGGTTTGGCTGGAAAACCACCTTGGCCCGGGTGGAGGCCATCGGCTGTGCAGCCACTCTGCGGCTGAATGCCCAAGGGGATCCCTACTTGACGGACGAGCAGCACTACATCCTCGACTGCCAATTCGGCCCCATGGCGGATCCTGCCAAGATCGCCGATCAACTCAAAGGGACGGTGGGGGTTGTGGAACATGGCCTGTTCATCGGCATGGCCAAAGAGGCAATCATCGCCCTCCCGACTGGGATCGAAACGCTGCAACCCAGCTGACAACTTCCTATACCCAGTCGTGTATTGGCGTTGCCCAGGAACTGGGTTTACAGCTTTTTCCGACTTCATGGGAGTTCCGTAGCCAAGCGGGAGCCTTCCCACGCAAGAGATTGATTGACACTGGCTGTGGTAAACAACGCTGAAAAAAGCTGTACAGCTATCCCCAACTCCCCTCTCCCCCTGGGAGAGGGGCTGGGGGTGAGGGCTGACTCCCCCTGGGAGAGGGGCTGGGGGTGAGGGGGAGCGCTTGGGAAATGTCTCAATCGGGTCTGAAATGACCATAGACGAAGAGGCTGTAGGCGAATTGGAGTTTCTGCCCGATGCTGACCTTACGAACTGTGGCTGACCTGCTGCAAACTCCCCTGCAGGGGGATCCCCATTTGTTGGGTCTTCCCGTCCAAGCCATTTGCACCGACAGCCGCCAATTGCAGCCGGGGTCAGTCTTTGTGGCGCTGCGGGGGGAACGGTTTGATGGACACGACTTCATTCCGCAAGCTTTGGCCGGAGGGGCCATTGCCGTCATCAGCCAGCGTCCGGTGGCCGGGCCCCATTTTCAAGTCTCAGATACCCTAGCTGCCTACCAGCGCATCGCCAGAGGCTGGCGGGAGCAGTTTCCCCCCCCCATACTGGCCATCACGGGCTCAGCAGGCAAAACCACCACCAAGGAAATGTTGGCGGCTGCCCTATCCCGCTACGGCACAGTTCTCAAAAGTGAGGCCAACCACAACAACGACATCGGGGTTGCTCAAACCCTGCTCCAGATGCAACCGGAGCATCAGTTTGTGGTTCTGGAAATGGCCATGCGCGGCCCCGGAGAAATTCGCCGCCTGGCTCAGATGGCTCAGCCCACCCACGCCTTGATCACCCATATTGGCACCGCCCACATCGGCAGACTGGGATCCCGCGCGGCCATTGCTGCTGCCAAGTGCGAGCTGCTGCAGGAGCTAGGGCAGGGGGTGGCTCTGCTGAATGGAGAAGATCCCTTGCTGTTGTCTACCGCCGCCAGCCTGTGGTCGGGACAAACCCTTACCTATGGTCTGGATCGGGGGGACTTACGGGGAGAATGGGATCCCCAAGCCCAAACGGTAACTGTGGAGGGCCTAACGCTGCCGGTGCCTCTGCCGGGAAGACACCATGCCCTCAACTGGATGGGAGTGCTGGCTGCTCTGTGCAGCTTGGGGCTGGATTGGGAGCGGCTCCGAGAACCCATTGCTTTGCCTACCTCTCTGGAGGGGCGCAACCGCCATCTCAAGCTGGCAGGAGATGTGGAAATCTGGGACGAAACCTACAACGCCTCGCCGGAAGCGATGATCGCGGCTCTACACCTGCTGGCCCAAACCCCGGGAAAACGGCGCTGGGCCATTCTCGGCCCGATGCGGGAGTTGGGAGAGCATGCGCCTCAGCTCTATGCAGAGGTGGGTCGGGCGGCTGCCCCTCTGGGGCTGGATCGGGTCTTGCTCTTGGATCCCGAAGGAGAAATGCAACCGCTGCTCGACCAAAAACCGGCAGCCCAGACAGAACGCTGCGAGGAGGTATCCGAACTGCTGGAAATCTTGCTCCATCACGTGCAAGCCGGGGATCGGCTGCTGTTCAAGGCAGCGCGAGCTGTTGAGCTGGATCGGGTGCTGCGCCGCTTTTTGCAGGAGTGGCAGGCATAGGCTAAACTGAGGGATATATCGATGGAAAGCCCGCGTCCCTCGGTTGAGAGGAGATCAATCCAAGCCGAGTTCATTCCTCGTCGATAACTGCCCTTTTTCCGTACGGCATGTACTACCACAATCCCTCTCTGCGCGAAGAGCCCCGCGATCAGTCGCCAACGGTGGTGCCCTCTCCTAGCAGCCTCTCCATTCTTGACTGGTTGCGCAAAGAGGGCCGGTTGATCGAGCAGCCCATTGAGGTCCCTGAGATGATTTTGGAAGAAGACATCGACGATATCGACGATTTGATCGGGGACGACTACGACGAAGACTTCGAGCCGGAAGAAGAGTAAGCACAACTGCCAGGATTATTACGAGCTCGTTAACTCATTTATCCCTTTGCTCGGCACCGTGAGGGTGTTATTTTTTGTGCTGCCGCTGGATAGACAGCTCGAGCAAACAAAACAGTACAGTCGTTTCAGGTTAGAGTGAGACGCCTGAGCTACCAAGAAAAGTCTTCCAGCCCCGCGCATTCAACGCTTCAGGTGTGGGTGCAGCGTTTTAGTTTGAATCAGAATGACTATAGATGCAGACAAACGTAACTGATCCCTCAGCCTCAAGGGATCCTTTTTCAGCCTGTTTTGGATTGCTCACCACCACCCTGCGATGATTGTTGCAAATCTAACCTTAGTGGAAGATACCCCCGCAGCCTTTGTAAGAAAGCATCTTGGGGCAGTAGAAACATCTTTTTCGGGGACTTTTTTCGATTTCCCACTTACCATGCAGTGCCCGGCAAAGTTCTCTCTACCTCTTTGGAAGCTGGGGAAGTGGTTACGGTCGAGGGATCCCCTGTGGAAATCTCTTTGGCTGATGGTGTCAAGGTCAACGATGCTAATGTGTGACAGCCGACATTGAAGCTTCCAACGGCGTGATCCACGTCATCGACAAGGTGATCCTGCCCCCGCAAAGCTAACCTGTCGGTACTGAGGTTCTAAATCCTGCGGGGTCTAGTCCTCTGGCAGCCCCTGCCCCTAGTGGTGGGGGCTTTGCGTTGTCAGCCCGGCGATACTCAAGGGATCCCTGACCTTGGTCTGCTCTATAGGCTCTATAGGTCGATGCCAACGCTGGAAGCGTAGATCGCCTCCACCGACACGCCGGACACCCGTTGAGGACGCACGATCATGTACTCATTGTCCATTTGCTTGGGCAAGGTGATGAACTCTTCGCCGCCCACCATGAGGTTGTTGATCAGCTCGGTGTATTCTCTGGCTTCTTTGACCCGTACCTGCATGGTTTGTCCACCTTCCAGCATGATGTGGACAAGATATCCGTCAGGTTTTCTGGCCATGGATGCTCCTGCTGGGTGAACCGAAGGACGAGACGAGGGGTGTTCTTATGAACATTATTCCCCCTTTCGAGACCCCTAACCAACCCCTGACTCTTCCGTGAAATCTGGAATTGAGCTGCGCCAAACCGAATTCCAAGCCGTAGCATAGTGAAAGTGAAATGTGCCCATTTTAATCTTCCTCGCGCTCCATGCCCCATTTGCCTGATGTTTCTGCCGCCCACCGTGAGCTGGAGTGGAACGGAGTCCCTTCCACGCCGACAAACGACGCCCAACCCCTGAGCCGCTCTACCGTGAAGGATCCCATCACCGCCCGTTCCGACATCATCGCCGTCGGGGGAGCAGAGGATAAGGAAAATGAGC
>NZ_JANSHW010000273.1:0-922 GCF_047461815.1 Synechococcus sp. R6-10 | reverse complement strand
GCGTTGGTTCAGCAGCGTGGTGAAGAAGGCGGTGGTCTGCCGGGCCTGGGAGCGCACCACCTCCTCAGGGAAAATGACCGGATCCACATTCCTACCTGTATCCAACAGGATCCTGTCTAGGGCATCTCCCACCGGATAAGAAGGATAGGCAATTTGGGCCAAGGCGGATCCAATCGGGATCCCGGCGGACAGACAACCCAGAAGAATGGCCAAAGTCAGACGCATGTGCTGGGATTCCTCCTGCGCTACAGCTTTTCCTCAACACCGGAAAAAAGGGGGGGTTGGACGTTGCCAATCAACCTTGATCCCCGTGCAGCCTACCTTTTGACCGGCGGCTAGAGCGGATTCTACTCGAAATGCCTCAATTGGCAACCGCCTGCAACCCAATGGAGGGCCAATATGACAAAGGATCTCGCCGCCGACTAGGATCAGGATGCTCTGCTTGGGAGCCTTCAGCCTGTGAGTGTTTGTGTTCGCATTGCCCCCAGCCCAACCGGAAATCTGCACATCGGCACCGCCCGAACGGCAGTGTTCAACTGGCTGTATGCCCGTCGCCACGGTGGCCGGTTCATTTTGCGCATCGAGGACACCGACCGCGACCGCTCTTTGCCCCGCTACACCCGCAACATTTTGGCGGGCCTGGCCTGGTTGGGCCTAGACTGGGACGAAGGGCCGGTCTACCAATCCAAGCGCATCGAGCGCTATCAAGCGGTGGTACAGCAGCTTCTGGATCGAGGGTTGGCCTACCGCTGCTACGTCAGCGAGGCGGAGCTGGAGGAGATGCGCGCTGCCCAGAAGGCCGCCGGCAAAGCCCCCCGCTACGACAACCGCCACCGCTTTCTCACCGAAGCCCAGCGACGGGCCTACGAAGCCGAGGGTCGGCAGCCGGTGATCCGCTTCAAAATCGAGGAGCCCCTGGAAG
>NZ_JANSHW010000272.1:0-1663 GCF_047461815.1 Synechococcus sp. R6-10 | reverse complement strand
TAATCCGTACTGAACATATTATACATTATTTTCAGTATAGTTGAGCTTATTATTGACTAGAGTCATGCTCCTCCGCTGGGCGACCCCTGGTGGCGGTGGGGGTATCCTGAGAGCAGTGGAACTTAGCCCCCTCTTGCCAGCTCTTCCCCTTCGCGACAGCGGTGCGGAGCACTTTGTCTGGGATCCCTGCTGCCCCTTCTCTGGAGAGGTTGAGTTTTGAGCAGGTCAACCTCTCCGCCTCTTCACTGGCCCTGCTGGACCATTGCCCCCGCCTGTTTCGCTATGTGTACCTGGAGCGGTTGATCTGGCCCGCTGCCAGTGTTTTTGAGCACGAGCTGGAGCAGAGGCGCGGACGGCAGTTTCACCGTTTGGTGGAGTGGCACAGCCGCGGGCGGCAGGTGGAGCCGCGTTTGTCCGGCCTGGATGAAGGGGTGCAGCAGTGGTGGCAGGTGTTCTTGGCCAGCTCCCATGCCCATCCCCAGGGACGGGTGTTGGCGGAGTTGCCCCTGTGGCAACGGATTGAGGGCTTTAAGCTGATAGCCCGTTTGGATCGGCTGGTGATTATCCCCGGATCCCTGCACATCCTGGACTGGAAAACTGAGCGTCAACGTCCTCGCGATGAACAGTTGGCCCAAGACTGGCAGGTGCGCCTTTACCCTCTGCTGCTCTGCGAGGTGGCCCAGCAGCTGCCCCTGGAAGGCCCTTTTGAGCCGGAGCAGGTGCAACTGACCTTTTGGTATGTGCAACATCCGCAGCAGCCCTTCCACCGGTATTACAGCGCCGCCGCCTATGAGCAAGACCTGGCCCACCTAAGAGCCACTCTGAACCACCTGCGGCAACTGGAGGCGCAAGACTTTCCCATGACCCCCCACACTGAGCGCTGCAACAGTTGTCTGTTTCGCTCCCGCTGCCATGGGCTGCTACCGGAAGGGATCCCCTCTCAAGACCTCACGGATTGGGTCTGGCCAATGCAGGAGCCCGCGACACCTGCGGATCCCATCGCCGATACTTATTGGGAGCAGTAATGGGAGCAGTAAGGACTCCGCCCCGCTGACGCGATTAGATCCGATTAGATCAGGGTAGGGCGGGGCAGGATCTGTTTTGGCAGCAACCCATGCACACCTTTCATGGGGCTGTTCACCACCTGCGTGATGTGGAAGTGGACAGCAATGCTGCAAAGCACATAGGCTTCCTCTCGCCCAATGCCGACAAACCGATGCAGAAAATCGATCATCCGCCTTAGGGCAATCTCAAAGGCCGCATCCAGATCCTCGGCAAAGCCCATGGTAATGAAATCGGTCGGGGTTTCCGCCAGCGGTGCCTCGAGCGGCAGATCTTTGCGCAGGATCAACTGCAAAGTGCCATTCATGGAAGTTTCAATGGCCGTTACATCAACTTCTCCGTCCCCTTGAGCGGAGTGGCCATCCCCCACCGAAAAAAGGGCACCGGGCACAAAGACCGGCAAAAAAACTCGGGATCCCGCCTGCAATTGGCGGTTGTCGATGTTGCCACCATAGTTGCCGGGGGGGATAGAGCTGCGGCTGGTTTCCTCGGTCGCCACCCCCAAGATGCCAAAGAAGGGGCGAATGGGGACGCGGATGCCGCTGCCGGGAGGAAATTCCGCTACCCCCTGGTCTATATCTAGGTCGATGAAGCGCAGTCG
>NZ_JANSHW010000271.1:0-2018 GCF_047461815.1 Synechococcus sp. R6-10 | reverse complement strand
AATCCGTACTGAACATATTATACATTATTTTCAGTATAGTTGAGCTTATTATTGACTAGAGTCATGCTCCAGTTGCGGTGGATGTGCTCGGCCATAGCAGGGATCCCGGCTCGAAAGAGGGTGAATTGCAGACTCAGAGGGTGCTCAACACCTCTCGCGCTGCGGCCAAGGTTTTCTCCACATCGGCCTCTGTGTGGGCCAGGGAGGTGAAGCCGGCCTCAAATTGCGAGGGCGCCAGATAGACTCCCCGCTCCAACATGCCGCGATGGAAGCGGGCAAATTTCTGCAGATCGGAAGTCTTGGCCTCTTCGTAGTTGCGCACCGGGCCGGCAGTAAAAAAGAAGCCAAACATGCCGGGCAGATAGCCCCCGCACATCTCATGCCCCGTTTCCCGCGCGATCTGCAATAGCCCCGTCGCCAACTTCTCGGTAATCCGCTCCAGATACTCGTAGGTGCCCGGGCGGCGCAAAATGTCCAGTGTCTGGATCCCTGCCGTCATGGCCAGGGGGTTGCCGGAAAGAGTCCCTGCCTGATACATCGGCCCCGCTGGAGCCACCATTTCCATAATTTCTCGCCGACCGCCGTAGGCCCCCACCGGCAGGCCGCCGCCGATGACCTTGCCCAGGGTCGTTAAATCGGGGATGACCCCAAACTTGGCCTGTACACCGCCATAGCTGATGCGAAAGCCGGTCATCACCTCGTCAAATACCAGCAGGGCCCCGTACTTTTGGGTGAGATCTCGCAAGCCTTCCAAGAAGCCCGGCTGGGGGGGAATAAAGCCGGCATTGCCCACCACCGGCTCTAGGATGACTCCGGCAATGGAGTCAGGGTGCTCTGCAAACAGGGCCTTGACTGCTTCTAGGTCGTTGTAGGGGGCAGTGAGAGTGGCGCTGGTAGCTGCCTTGGGCACCCCCGGCGAGTCTGGCAAGCCCAGCGTGGCCACCCCCGAACCGGCTTTCACCAAAAACATATCCGCATGGCCGTGGTAGCAGCCCTCAAACTTGATCACCTTTTCCCGACCGGTATAGGCCCGCATCAGGCGCAGCGCCGCCATGCAAGCTTCGGTGCCGGAATTGACAAAGCGCACCATCTCCACACTGGGCACCGCCTCAATGACCCGCTCCGCCAGTTCATTTTCCAGAACGCATGGGGCGCCGAAGCTGGTGCCTTTCTCCAAAGCTCGGTGCAGAGCCTCAATGACCTCGGGGTGGGCATGGCCGACAATGGCAGGCCCCCAACTGCCGATGTAGTCGATGTATTGGTTGCCGTCCACATCCCAGGCGTAGGCCCCTGAGACACGGTCGAACACGACGGGATCCCCGCCCACCGACTTGAAGGCGCGCACCGGAGAACTCACTCCCCCCGGCATGAGACTTTGTGCCCGGGCAAAAATCTGTTTGGAGCGGGCGGTGTTAAACGAAGTGGAGTGGAGAGTGCTGGTCATAGAGCAGGAGCTTTCAACGCATTACCAAGGCTAGCAAGCAAGGGAGCTTTCTGGTGAGCCCTTTTACGGACCCTGAACCTACAAACCCATCCCTGCCAGTGTGTCGATCACCTGCTCCAGGATCAGGGTGAGGTTGGGATGCGAGGTCTCGAACAGGCCCAGCGCCTCTCCGATGCGATCCCTGGGGCCTTGGCTCGGTTTGCTCTCGGTCGGGGATCCCAGATCGGCCAGCACCGCCTCCACTTCCTGGCGAATGGCGGCAATTTGCTGTCGCTGCTTTTCATCCAAGCCAGGGGTTTTTTGCAGCTCAACATCCAGATCGTGCAGCAGTTGTCGCAGTTTCGATTCGGCCATTCTGTAAAGAGACCTTAACGACTTGAGAACCGATTGAGTTTTGACCACCCTGCCTCAATCATACGGTCTGATGGGTTGAAGCAGGGATCTCTTTCTTTGTCCAAGGTCTGAGGGCGGGTGAGGCGACGAAGGTGAACTTTGACCGCCAGGGATCCCAGCATTGGAGCAACTCCCATAGGATGGGCAGTAGCCTTGCTGTCTACCCCCATGTCTGAGCTGG